>JAZUAX010000055.1:0-21687 GCA_045638185.1 Oscillospiraceae bacterium
GACCATTTGATGTAGAGAGGCATAAGGATTCTGCCGTCTGCAAGAGTTACGTTAAGTTCGTAGTCGCCTGCTTCTTCAGCAGTTACTTCTTTATAACGTACGCCGGAAACATATTCGTTACCTTCAGCATCGAGTACCCAACCGTCTGCAACAAGGAGTTCAACTGCTTTTGCAGGATCATAGGAATAGGTGTTCATTTCTGCTTCGAAACGATCAGTAGATTCTTTGGTCATCCACATTGCAAGGCCGTAAGGACCATGTACAACGGAACCGAAGCCCTGGCAGAAGGTGTTTGCAAATTCGTTTCTGTCGAGGAGATATGCAACAGCCTGACGTACTGCCTGGAACTGGGTAGGACCAAAGTCGCACTGGAACTGGATTTTGCCGTAGCCGTTACGTTCGAAGTTTACGGTTTTGTAGCCGCCAGCAGCTTCCATATCGAGAGCGCTGTTAACTTCGGTACCGTCGGAGAGAGAGTCGAGAACGTCGATAGCACCGGTTTTGAGCATATCGAACTGAGTTGCAACTTCAGATTTAACGATAACGATCTGGTTGATGGAAGGTTTCTGGCCTTCGAAGTTACCAGCATAGTTAGGGTTAATTTCTACAACGGTTTCGAGAGCACCAGTATCGAGGCTCTTAATTACATAAGGACCAGCGGATACTGCGTCTGCATACATCCAACGAGCTGCATCGATTTCGGAAGCAACGAGTTCGCCGCCTTCGAATTTAGCACCGTTCTCAGTATCTACAACAGTGAGTTCTGCAGAAGCATACATCGGGATGTAGAGAGGAGTGAGAGATGCATAGGAGAGTTCGTAGAAGTAAGGAACGAAATCGGAGCTGATGGTGATGGAGTAGGTGTATTCGTCGATAAGACGTACGCCTGCGAGAGCATCAGCTTCGCCTGCCTGATATTCTTTTGCGCCAACAACCTGTTCAGCGCTGAGTTTTGCGCCAGCTTCTGCTGCTGCAGGAGAATAACCGATGAGAGCATATGCTACATAGTTAGCTGCAGTGATAGGTTCGCCGTTAGAGAATACGAGACCTTCTTTAATTCCTACAGTGAAGGTTTTGGAACCGTCGCTGTTTTCAACAGATTCGATGCCGCTGCAAACAGTCTCATTTACAACGAATTCGCCGCCCTGGTTGGTAACAACAGGCTGGTAGTCGTTGATGAGGTCACGGATCATCTTATCGGTTGCGTTGTTGGTCCACCATGCTCCGGGGCCGATATCGCCGGAAACTTCGGTGGTGCTTCCGTAGATAATTCTGGTATCGTTAGAAGCTTCGCCGCCGCATGCTGCAAGAGAGAGCATCATAACAACAGCGAGAAGAAGTGCGAGAAATTTCTTCATTTTGAATTTCCTCCTTAATTTTATTATGTCATACAAAAATCAATAGTACTTCATTATGTATAACATCCATAATATTATATACTCAACGCTGCTGAATGTCAATGAAAAAGGTTGATTTTTTCTACAATATATGTGTTTTACTATGTAAAATTATACATTTTTTCATCATAAATCATATGTAATGTTTTTATACTTTACAATAGTATATCAACAAAATCAAAAAGCCGCAGAATATCTGCGGCTTTTTTTAATAATAACTCATTCTTTTTTTCTTTATGCGGCTATTTACTATTTTGAAAACAACATAAACAATAACTGCAAAAACAAGAAATAAACCCTGGAAAACTACAGAATTGCTTCCGGTTGCCATAATATCAGTCCAAAGAGCATCCGTTAAAGATGTAGTTTCTTTCGGAAGAGTAAGAAGTGCATCAAGCGATGCAATAAATTCCTCCTCAGGATATGCAATTTCATTCTCAACAAGTTCTTCATCAAGAAGTTCCATTGCTCCCATATGGGGAGTGGAATAACCTACATAATAGCTGTTTGCAGCTGCAACGGTAGATTCACACATATAGTTGATATACATTTCCGCAGCTTCTTTATTCTTTGCTCCGGAAGGAATACAGAAAGAATCTATAAAAATGCTTGTTTTATCTGGAAGGAAAAAATCAAGATCTTCATTGACATCCATCATAAGAACAGCGTCTCCGTTGTAATAAGGAGCAACTGCTGCTTCCCCACCCTCCATTTTGTCATAGATTTCATCCATAACATATGCCTGAACAATGGGTTTTTGTGCGCGGAGATGTCCTGCTGCTTCTTCAATTTCAGCTACATTAGTTGTATTAAAATCGTAACCAAGATCAAGAAGCGAAATTGCAAAAGCATCGCGGGAGTTGGAGAACATGAGCATATTATCAGCATATTTTTCATTCCAGAGAATGTTCCAGCCGGTAAGATCTTCTTCATCGACCATAGTGGTATTATAAATTATTCCAACAACTCCCCAATACATCGGAACAGAATATTCATTTGTAGGGTCAAAGTTGGTGTTTTTATATTTTTCGTCGATATATCTGTAATTCGGAATGTTATCAAAATCAAGTTTCTGAAGCATTCCTTCTCCTATCATTTTTCCGATCATATAATCAGAAGGAACGATAAGGTCATAACTCGCACCGCCGCTTTTAAGTTTTGTATAAAGCTCTTCGTTGGAAGCAAAAAGAGTGTAATTTACCTTGATTCCGGTAAGTTTTTCAAAATCTTCGTTAACATCGAGGAAATTAACAGAATCGTTCGCAACATATTCTCCCCAGTTGCAAACGTCGATTTCTATTCCCTGTCCCTGAAATTTCTGATAATAATCATAATCTTCAACTTCAGTTGTATAACCTTCCGCTTCACTGTAATAAGCGAATGCAGAAACAGCGGACAGCATCATAATGATCAATGCCAAAGAAAGTGCGACAAATTTTTTCATTTATCCTTCCTCCTTTGCCATATTGCGCTCTGCATTCTTTTTATCCTGTCTTGCGCCGTTTATATTAACCAAGAGAAGGATGAAAAGAACCACAACAAACATAATGGTGGAAAGAGCATTTATTTCCGGGCTGACTTTCATTCTTACCATCGAATAAATGACTACGGAAAGAGTCTGAGAATCCGCAGATCCGGTAAAGAAGCTTACCGCAAAGTCATCAAAAGAATACGTGATGGAAAGAAGAAAACCGGCCAATATTCCAGGCATAATTTCAGGAAGAACAACTTTTCTGAATGCCTGGGTCGGATTGCATCCAAGGTCCAACGCAGCATTATAAACGTTTTTATCAAGCTGACGAAGCTTTGGTAAAACGTTAAAAATAACTATCGGAACATTGAACGTAATATGCGCAAGGATAAGAGAAGTAAATCCAAGTTCAAGTCTGATGAATACGAAAAGGAGCATCAGCGAAACACCGATAATAATATCCGGATTCATCATCGGAATGTAAGTAATATTGAGCAAAAGCGACTGGACTTTGTTACTCATTGCATTGATTCCAATTGCCGCAAGAGTTCCGAGAATTACTGCGCAGATACCGGCAACAAGCGCAACAATAAGAGTGTTTCTGAACGCGGTGAGAATAATGTCGTTAGTGAAAAGTTTTTCGTACCATTTAAAAGTAAAATCTGTAAAAACAGTACGGCTTTTCGCATCGTTAAAAGAAAAAACGATAAGCACGGCAATGGGAAGATAAAGGAAAGCGTAAATAATGCCAAGATAGAATTTGGAAAGGAATTTCATACGACCATTCTTCCCTCCTTCTCCACTTTATCCGAATCAAACTGATTCATAACGCTCATGCAGATAAGAATTATAATCATGAGAACGAAGGAAATTGCAGAACCGAGATTGGGGTTATAACTGTTGCTGCTGAACTGCATTTCGATAAGGTCACCAATCATAAGTTCGGAACCGCCGCCGAGCATTTTGGAAATGATGAAAGTACTTACGGAAGGAATGAATACCATCGTAATTCCGGTGCTGATTCCCGGAAGGCTCTGCTGAAGAATTACGTGAAGAAAAACCTGAAACGGGTTTGCGCCAAGGTCTTCTGCCGCATGAATAAGAGATTTATCCATTTTCATCATCACAGTATAAAGCGGAACGATCATAAACGGAAGATAGTCATATACCATTCCGAGAACGACCGCACCCTGGGTATTTATCATCTCAAAAGGTCCTATTCCGAAAATTCCAAGAAAACGGTTAAGAAGTCCGTTATTTTCAAGAATAGTCATCCACGAATAAGTTCTGAGAAGAAAGTTCATCCACATTGGAAGCATAGTGAGCATGAACATTGTTCTTCTTATATTGCTTGTCCTGTTTGCCATAATATAAGCAAAAGGATAACCAAGAAGAAGACAGATCAAAGTTGCTATAAAAGCAAGGAAAAGCGATTTAATAATTACAGGAATATAATCTCCTACACGGATTATATTCTGTATGGTGAACTCACCCGTACTTGTGGTAAATGCAAAATATGCAACCATTATAAGCGGAACAATTATAAAAATCGCCATAAACACAATATACGGAAAAGCTGGATAACGGGATTTTATCATTTTTCTTCCTCCGTCATCTTATGCATGATATGTATATCGTCCGGAATTACGGAAAGTCCAACCTCCCTGCCCGGTTCTTCATAAAGAGTGGAATGGATCTTCCAATCAAATCCGTCAGAAGAAACAACGATTTCATAATGAACGCCTTTAAAAATAATGCTTTCAACTTTGCCTGTAATTTGGCCTTTTTCAGGTTCGGAAATTTTGATATCCTCAGGTCTGATTACTACATCAACAGATTCGTTTTCTTCAAAACCAAAGTCAACACAGTCGAAATCTCTTCCTGCAAAATTAACAAGATAATCCTTTTTCATAACACCGTCGATAATATTGGATTCACCAATAAAATCAGCAACAAAGGCGTTGACCGGTTCATTGTAAATATCAATAGGGGTTCCGATCTGCTGAATTTCACCGGCACGCATTACTATTACAGTATCACTCATAGTAAGAGCTTCTTCCTGATCGTGGGTTACATAAATAAACGTAATTTTGGTTTCACGCTGGATCTTTTTAAGTTCAATCTGCATTTCTTTGCGGAGTTTAAGGTCAAGAGCACCAAGAGGTTCATCCAGAAGAAGAACCTGCGGTTTATTGATAAGAGCTCTTGCGATAGCAACGCGCTGCTGCTGACCGCCGGAAAGAAGGTTAACATGGCGGCGTTCATATCCGCGCATATTAACAAGATCGAGCATTTCGAAAACTCTTTCTCTGATTTCTTCATCCGGAACTTTTTTAAGACGAAGTCCGAAAGCTATATTTTCATAAACATTAAGGTTCGGAAAAAGAGCGTATTTCTGGAATACGGTATTGACTTCCCTTTTATAAGGCGGAAGATCGTTTATTCTTTTTCCATCAAAAAAAACGTCTCCGCTTTTGGGATTTACAAAGCCTCCGATTATACGCAAAGTGGTTGTTTTACCACAGCCGGAAGGTCCCAGAAGTGTGACGAATTCGTGGTTGCGGATATCCAAATCTATATGGCGAAGAACACTTTCCCCGTCAAATTCTACAACGATATCCTTAAGTCTTATAATGGCATCATTTTCCATTCTGCATCCCCCTTTTGCGGATTCAAGTCACGCAAGGTAAAAACAGGATCATCGGCCGCAGCCTCACCCATTTTTCATACTGCTTTTTACAGCATGGCCATATCTCAATGAAAGATTTTGAAATATGTGTTAAAAACCTGTCGACCCACCGCTTTCCTCTTGGAACCGACCCCGCAAAAGAGTGTTTTTTTCTAAACGTTGCCGCGCATAAGTATCTACCGCTGTGCCCGGTTTTAGAAGGCTCCCGCTTGAAAGCAGTGTTTCATATGACAAAGAATTATCGGTCTAACTAATTCGTTTACGTTTTCTATCACCATTTCCCAAATAAGGTTTCCGGCGACAGTTCCACCTCCCTCTGACCGAAGGTTCTCTGTCAAACAACAGATGCAAAAATAACATTTTAAATATAATATATTATTATAATTTTGTCAATATAATAAACTTTTTTTAAGTTTTTTATACGCAATTTCGTATTATTTTAGTAATTTCTCACGTTTTTTGTAATCCGGAAGAACATTTTCTATAAATTTGTAAAATTCTTTTCCGTGGTTTTTATAAATTACATGGGCAAGTTCATGAACAACAACATAATCAATAGCTTCATCCGGATATTGCATCAAATGCCAGGAATAACATATTGAATTTTTTGCGCTGCAGCTTCCAAAACGTTTTTCGGCTGATGTTATTTTTATTCCCGACGGATTAACTTCCATAATCCTGGAAAAATATTCTGTCCTTTCGGAAAGATATGGCAATGCTTTTGCTTTGAGCACCATTTCCTCATCAGAAGAAAGTTTAAATTTTTCTGCGTGCTCAAGTTTTTTAGCGGTATGTTTTTCGATCCATTTTTCATGTTTTTTGACAAATTTTTCAATCTCCGTTGTGTTCATTTTTAAAGGAGCTTTTACTAACGGAATAAAATCATCACCTATGGAAAGTTCAATTGTTTTTCTTTTGCTTCGGATAAGTTTATAATTCATTTTTTCACCTTGATTTGACTGCATAAATTATTTGTGTTAAAATTTACTTTAGAATAGAAAGGAGTGTGATTGTATGGCAGATGAAGAAAATCTTTTAAAAAAGCGTTTTATTGAACTTGCTGAAAGAGCATATTCCAAAAATATCTATACTTTCACCGAATTTCTTTCTCCTGCTGAACAGAATCTTCTGCGTTTTTCCGTAAAAGGTGTTCCCTATTGTTTTGAAGGCGGTTTTGAAAATGCTGAAAAAGCCATTGCTGTTTTCGGAAGCGAAGAACTTTTCGGATATATCGAACCTGCCCCAATTTCATATATAAAAATCGAACCGTGCTCAATGAAGTTTTCCGGAAACCTTACCCATCGTGATTTTCTTGGTTCAATAATGTCTTTGGGGATTCGCAGAAGTACTCTGGGAGATCTGATTGTAAAAGAAAATGTAGCTTATGCGCCATGTTTGAACAACATTGCCGATTATATCTGCGAAAATCTCGTTGAAATAAAACACACGAACATTCGGTGCTCAAAAATCGAACAAATACCTAATTATGCCCTTCCGGAACCGGTTGAAAGCGAGTTTGTTGTCGCTTCAGAAAGGCTGGATTCTGTTATTTCATCCATATATAAATTGTCCAGAAGCGAAAGCAAAAGTCTTTGCGAGCATGAAAAAGTCCTTCTTGGCGGAATTCCTGTGCTCAATGCTTCCTATACTCCAAAAGATGGTGATATAATTTCTGTCAGAGGTCATGGAAAATTTATTTACTGTGGAATTAAGCTGGAAACAAAAAAAGGCAGACTTCGTTGTTATGCAAAAATCTATAAATGAAAAGAGCCGGTTTACGGCTCTTTTTTTGTTTTATTTTTTCTCAAAAATCCTATTTCTGTTCCATTTTTTATTCTTACAATGTTTTCTCTGTGCTTAAACCAGATAATTACTGTAAGAATAACGAACAGAAATACTATTTTTTCGGGGTTTTCATCAAACAAGAATATATAAACAGGCATAAATGTTGCAACAAATAAAGTTGCAAGAGCAATATAATCAGTAATCAGCGTGATTGCTATAAGAAAAATTCCAAATATAGCAAACTCATCAAAACCGTAAAAAAGTATAACTCCCATTAAGGAAGCAAGTCCTTTTCCACCATTGAATTTCATCCAAAATGGAAATATATGACCTATTACTGCCATGGTTCCTGCAATTATTCCGGCGTAAAAATTATTGTTAAACAGAAGGTACGCCACAAATGCAGCAAAAAAAGATTTAAAAATATCTCCAGCCCCGGCAATTACGCCATAAATTTTTCCGACTGAAATAAATACGTTGGAAGCACCTGCGTTATTTGTGCCGATTTTTTTAATATTTACACCTTTAAGTTTTGCTACAATATAAGCCGTATTGAAACAGCCGAAAAAATAACCCAAAATTGCTGAAATGATATAACTCATTGAACCACCTCCCGTTAAACAAATTGATTATATCTTATCATATTATTTTTTTCAACAATATTTAATGTTTCGTCTTCCATTTTTAACTATTATAATGTAAAATTGATTTATTCTTTTTTTAATTGAGGTATTTTATGAAAAATAAAGCTATGCTCGGAAATTTTTTGTTAATACTTACTGCGCTTATTTGGGGCTGCGCATTCGTTGCCCAAAGCGTCGGAATGGAATATGTTGAACCAATCACTTTTAATGGAATTAGATGTATAATCGGTGGAATTGTCCTGATTATTGCTAATTTGATTTTTGATTCAATAAAAAAGAAAAACGGAACATATCAAAAAGCTGAAAAAGCGGAACAAAAAGAACTTTTAAAAGGCGGTATCATCTGCGGAATAATTATATTTTTTGCTTCTACCATTCAGCAAATCGGAATTTCTCAGACAACTGTTGGAAAAGCAGGTTTTATTTCCGTTCTCTATATTCTGATTGTTCCTTTTCTCGGTCTTCTGATGAAACAGAAACTTCCAAAAATGATATGGCCTTGCTGTGCAATTGCAGTTGCCGGACTCTATCTTCTTTGCATGAACGAAAGTTTTTCCATCGGAAAAGGAGATTTTACCGTTCTCATCAGCGCAGTTGCATATGCGATACATATCATTGCAATCGGACATTTTGCTCCAAAGGTAGATTGCGTTAAACTTTCCTGTTTCCAGTTTCTTGTTTGCGGTGCGATTTCCGTCATCTTTATGTTTATTTTTGAAAAACCGGATTTTGAAAATATTCTTAAAGCATGGCTTCCTATCATTTATGCCGGTGCTCTTTCCGGAGGTGCAGGCTACACTCTTCAAACTGTTGCACAGAAATGGACAAAACCCAGCGTCGCTTCCCTGCTAATGAGTTTTGAATCTGTTTTTGCAGTTCTTGCCGGAGCAGTAATTCTGCATCAGATTCCCACTTTAAGAGAGGGCCTCGGCTGCGTTCTTATGTTCGTCTCGATTATTTTAATACAATTTTCCGAAAATAAGGAAAAAGGAGCCGTTTAAAATGAAAAGTGAAATCGTTTCTTCCATCGGAACAACAGTATATCATTGTCTGCGTCTTCACCGCGGAGAGGATCTTTTAACATCAATTCAAAATCTTTGCATCGAAAAAAATATCTGTGCAGGATTCGTTGCTTCCGGTGTTGGCTGTATTTCAAAAGGTAAAATAAGAGATGCTTCCGGTGTTACTATCCGTGAAATCAATGAAGATTGTGAAATAGTAAGTCTTAACGGAACGGTAAGTGCGAAAAGGTGTCATATACATATTGCGCTTTCAAAAGAAGATATGTCAACAATAGGCGGACATCTTTGTGAAGGCTGTTTCATAAATACCACATGTGAACTGATAATCGCAGAAATACCTGAAATCCTTATCAATGTTGAAGATGATCTGGAAACCGGATACGACGAACTGATATTTAAAAAAGCGGAGTGAATTTCACTCCGCTTTTTTTATTTATTATTTCCAAAAAGATTTTCAAATTGCGCGGGACGAACGTAAGCGGTTCGGTAATGCTCATAAACAGCTTTTCCCGGAGCCGAACCGGAAGGTTTTTTAACATTTTTGATTTCGGTATAATCAACCGGAACAAGAGAGGATTCTCTTCCCTTGGAGTTATAAGCAGCAATGACCGCTGCCTGCTCAAGAGTTGTTTCGGGGACTTCCTTTCCTTCGGTAATAATTACAGTATGTGAACCGTGAATTTTTTGTGTGTGAAGCCAGATATCGTTTTTTCTCGAATCTTTAAACGTAAGTTTATCGTTCTGAATATTATTTCTTCCGCAAAGAATTTTGAATCCATCGGTGGAAATATATTCTTTTGGAGCAAGTTTAACAGGTTTCTGATTGTTTTTACGGTGGTTTTTAAGATAACCCTGCGCAACAAGCTCTTCACGGATTGCAATTACTTCATCATCAGTTCTTGCTCTTGAAAGCAGATCGAATACAGATTCAATATAAAAAAGTTCTGCCTCGCCTTTTTCGATAAATTGTTTAAGCATTCTTTCGGCTGTATCCGCCTTACGGTATTCGCTGAAATAATGCTGCGCATTCTGGTTTGGAGTAAGGCGCGGGTCAAGTTTGACCTCTACAGGTTTGCAATCATCGTAATAATTTTCAAGAACAACCGAAGTCATTCCCTTTTCTATCATCCAGAGATTTGCATGAATAAGTTCTCCTTTGACCCTTAGAATATCCCTTTCAGTGGAACGTGCAAGTTCCTGGCGCTGAACATCAAGTTTTCTGGAAATTCTGTCTGCAAGATTGACAACAAATTTAAAAAGGTCGTTGGAACGCTGTTTCATTCTGTCTGCGCCGGAACGTTCGGAATAGAATTTATCAAGCATTTCGCTGAAAGTATCAAATTTTCGAATTTCCATCGCATCGCCGTATTGATTTACTTTCATAAATGTAAAATCAAGCGGGTGTCCGTTTTCTTCCAACACCATATATGGCGCCGCATTTCCATTTTTTATGCTTTCAGCTATTTTTTCAAGGCAATTTACAAGCTTTTCGCAATCGTTATTGCTCAAATCATGTGCTTTTGTATCAAATCCGCCTGTTACAATATCAGAAATCTCACGACACACAATCGGAGAAACACCATCGAGATTTTCCATAAGAGCTTTTGAAAGAGGAATATCTCTTCCATTTTTTAAACGTTCTGTAAGACCCATATAATCAAGGTCCAGGGTATTCATTTTATTCTGTGCAGGAGGAAAAACATAGCTCATTCCGGGCATTACCTGACGAACCGATGACATATCTGCAGTAACTCGTTTTATTGCATCAATAATTTTTCCATCCGGTCCGATCAGCATAATGTTACTATGGCGACCCATTATTTCAACCGCAAGCTTTACAATAACCGGATCTCCAAATTCATTATACGTTGAAAAAGAAAGATGGAGCATTCTTTCAAGCCCAAACTGTTCAATTTCAACAAGTTTTGCTCCGGAAAGATGTTTACGCATCAGCATACAGAACATAGGCGGATTTTTCGGGTTATCCACGGAACTTTCGGTAAAATGTATTCTGGGTGCAGAAGCAGAAGCGGAAATAAGAAGTTTTCCGTTTCCTCCATTCCAGCGAAGAGATATGACGAGTTCTTCTTTTGAAGGCTGATGTATTTTATCTATTCTTGAACCGATTATTTTATCAGATATTTCATTTTTGAGCATGCTCAGCGTAATTCCGTCTAATGCCATTCGTGCTCACCTCATTTTAAAGATTATTTTGCCCAATATTTAGCAGGATCCTCCGAAACTTCGGAAACAATTATTTCAGCATCATTGAATTTTTCGGAAAGTTTTTTTGCAAGAGGTTCGATAACTGTGTTTTCTGTACAGAAATGACCCGCATCAAGAACACAGTAACCTTCCCTTCTCATTTCTATCCATTGATTATGTTTTATGTTAGCAGTAACAAAAGCATCTGCCCCTGCCTTTAATGCAAAAGAATAAAGGTCTCCGCCGCTTCCTCCGCAAACCGCAACTTTTTTAATTGTTCCAGCTGTTGGGGTATATTTGATTCCGCCCACATTGAGTTTTTCGGCCGTATACTTTACAAATTCTTCGCAGGAAAGAGCATTTTCAAGTTCTCCCATACGCATAAGTCCTTCACCGTCATAAACTTTTATAACTTTTTCGAGACCAAGTGCTGCGGCAAGACAATCATTTACTCCGCCATCGGCAATATCAAGACAGGTATGTGCGCTGATTATAGCAATACCTTTTTCGGCAGCAAGGAATGCAATGTTTTTTGGATGAAACTCTTTAAGCGCACCAAAAATAACAGGATGATGAGTAATTATAAGATCTGCACCTTTTTCAGCAGCTTCATTAAGAACACTTTCGGTTGCATCAAGTGCAAGAATAACTTTTTTTACTTCTTTTTCACCATTACCAACAAGAAAGCCTGAATTATCCCAGCTTTCCTGAGTTTCAAAAGGTGCAATACTGTCAATGAAATTATAAAAATCTATAACTTTGCTCATAAATCGTTCTCCGTTTCGTCAGCCTGTTCTTCGATCATATCAGCAAGCTGAATGTGAACAAGTGCATGTTCTTTTTCTTTTTCGGAACGCAAAAGTCCTGATGCAATTCCTCTTTGAATATTTGCCTGCCAGCGAACATATTTAAGAGCAAATTCATCGTTCTGTCCAAGAAGCTCACCCGTAAGACAATAAAGATCATCCGGAGTTTCACTTCCGCCTATATAATCAGCACTGATTACTGTATAAAGATGCTTTTCAACTTCAACTGCTTTTTCGGCATCGATGCTCCATCCATTCTCACAAAGCCAGCGGCGGAGCATATCCGCTCTTGACATAGGCTGAAGTACAAGATGGACTTTTTCGCTTTTTACCCATCCGGCTTTTTCAAGTATTCCGATAATGGTTTCGCCGCCCATTCCGCATATAAGAACTTCGTCAATTTCATCTTCAGGAAGACCTTCCAAACCATCGGTAAGAACGGTTTCAATTTCTTCCTCAAGCTCCATTTCTTTAATAAGAGTTCTTGCACTTTCGAGCGGTTTTATGTTTATATCCGTTGCAAAACCTCTGGTACAGATTCCTTCGTTAACCAGATAGCAGATAAGATATCCATGGTCTGTTCCCACATCAGCTGCGACAGTTCCTTCTTTTACAAAATCTGCAGCGGCAGCAAGCCTTAAATCAAGCTTTTCCAAAACAAATTCCTCACTTTATATAAAAACTTAAGGCAGCCGTGAATCTCATGGCTGCCGAGTTTTTTATCAGTTTTCTTTTTCTTCGAAATACTTATTGATTTTTGCGATTATATCTTCGCATTTAACTCCGTGAACCTCACAGGCTTCTTCAATGCTTTCTCCTCTGGACATCGGACATCCAAGGCAATGCATTCCCATTTCAAGGAAAAACACTCCGGTATCTTTATCGTAATCAAGAACATCTCCGATGATGGAATCTTTTGTAACCTGATATGCCATTTTAAAATCTCCTTTAATATTTTCGATATATTATATTATAATTCCCAGACAATATATTTTCAATATATATTTAAAAATCATTCATCCGTTTTTTGATTATGCGCACAAATTTCTTTAAGTACACATTTATCGCACTGAGGTCTTCTTGCAACACAAACTGCCCTTCCGTGAAGAACCATTCTATGACAGAAATTGTTTGATTCATTCGGATCAAGAATCTCACGAAGTTCAATTTCACATTTAGCCGGATCTTTTGTTGTTGTAAATCCAAGAAGATTGGTAATTCTTATACAATGAGTGTCACACACTACAGCGGGTTTACCATAAACATCGCCAACAACGAGATTCGCGGTTTTTCTGCCGATTCCCGGAAGTTTTATCAGCTCTTCGACAGTATCAGGAACAATTCCGCCATATTCGTTTACAAGCATTTTTGAAGCAAGAGAAATATCATGCGCTTTCGTTTTATAAAATCCGCAGGAACGGATTATATCGCTTATATCCTGCTCATCTGCCTCTGCAAGGGCTTCAAGAGTCGGATATTTAGAATAGAGTACCGGAGTTACTATATTTACTCTTGCGTCTGTGCATTGAGCGGCCAGACGTGTTGCAAAAAGAAGCTCATGCGGTTTTTTATATTCAAGCGAACAAATCGCATCCGGATATTCTTCTTTAAGGAGTTCCACCGCTTTTGCGGCAAGTTCTTTTTTATTCAAAAAAATCCCTCCGTTTCATATATAAAAGAATATTCTTTTTACATTATCTTGTCAAGATTTTGCTCTTTTTAGGTATTGCAAATTTTAATAAAAAGATATATTATGTATTTGTCTAAATCTGTCAAAGGAGTTGTTAACATATGTCTCAGCTTACCGTTAAAATTAAAGATAATCAGAAAGATGCCTATAATGTACGTCTTGCTGTCTTTGTTGCCGAACAGAAATTTCAGAATGAATTCGATGATATCGACAACATCTGTGAATATGTAACCCTTTATGATGGAGAAAAAGCCGTTGCAACCGGAAGATATTTTCCCGACCCCAAAGGTCGTGAAAATGTTTTCATTTTCGGAAGAATTGCTGTTCTTAAACCCTATCGCGGCGGACATGTCGGTATGTCCGTAATAGCAGCTCTCGAAACTGCCGCTAAACTTAAAGGCGGCGAAAAAGCTCTTCTTCTTGCCGAAGGACATGCTGTAGGTTTCTATGAAAAATGCGGTTTTAAAAAGACTGAAGACCGCACCGTTTACAGCGAAGGATGCCCTTGCTATTGGATGGAAAAAAATATTTAAAAATTTTTTAAAAAACTCTTGCAATTTTCATTTTGCTGTAGTATAATAATTAGGCACCTGAAAATTGCATATATCGCGGGGTAGAGCAGCTCGGTAGCTCGTCGGGCTCATAACCCGGAGGTCGTTGGTTCAAATCCTTCCCCCGCAACCAGAAAAAATCCCTCGGATATTTGTCCGGGGGATTTTTTGTTATCAAAATTCCGTAATTTATTTTTAAACAACTTGACAATATCACATAAATAACACTATAATTATTACTGTGTTAGGCTGATGCCTTGATCCATGTTTGTCAAGGAAATTCTTGGCAAACTTTTTTTATAAGTTAGAAAGGGTTGTTAAAATGGAAAATATCAAAAATCTTTGGCAAAAGTTTTTCCCTTTTCTTTGTATAATTTTCGGTAACATAATTTATGCATTGACAATTAAACTTTTTGTCCTTCCTTCGGGAATCGCTCTTGGCGGTACAACCGGTATTGCTCTTATTATTGAACATTTTCTTCATATTCCGATTTCCGCTTTTGTTTTGGTTTTCAACGTTGTAATGCTTTGTGTGGGCTATTTTATTCTCGGAAAAGCATTCGCAATGACAACAGTTCTCAGCTCTTTCTGCTACCCTGTTTTTCTTGAAATATGCAACCGAATTTTCGGAGATTATTATCTTACCGATGATGTGCTTCTTTGTTCCGTTCTTGGCGGTGTAGGAATCGGTTTTGCTCTCGGACTTGTAATCCGTTCCGGAGCTTCTACCGGCGGAATGGATATTCCTCCTCTTGTTTTGAATAAACTTTTTCATATTCCTGTTTCCACAACTCTTTATGCCTTGGATTTTATCGTTGTTGTACTTCTTGCAATGTTCAAATCCATGGATCTTATCCTTTACGGAATTGTTTTCACTTTTGTTTATACGTTCTTTCTTGATAAAACACTTGTTCTTGGAAAATCCAGAACTGAAATCAAAATTGTTACAAGAAAAGCTCAGGAACTCACCGATGCAATTCTTACAAAGATCGACCGCGGTGTAACTCTTCTCCATGCAGAAACCGGTTATAAACATTACGAAACCGAAGTTGTAATGTCCATCGTTTCCAACCGCGAAATCACAAAAGTTGAACGTCTTGCCCACAGCATTGATCCTAAATGTTTTATTATCATCAGCCGTGTTTCTGAAGTTCGCGGAAGAGGTTTTTCTGCAGCAAGAAAATATAAAAAGCGTCCGGAAGAAATGTAATTCAAAAGATAAAAAAACACCGTGCTCATTTGAGCACGGTGTTTTTGTTTTTAAAGTTTCATATCCCCTGCTTTAATAAATCCTATTTTTTTCATAACGATATAAAATGCATAGGAAAGAATTGCAGGAAGCACAAAACAAACCAGAAGAAGCCCGATCCACATATTTGTTCCACCGTTCATATCGGAGAGAACTCCGAGAGGTCCTACAAGTCCGCAGGTTCCCATTCCGGCAGAAACTCCGGTACATTCAAGCTTAAAAACAAGAGTGCTTATAGGCCCGGTAACAGCTGCAGCCAGGGTCGGAGGAATCCAGATTGCCGGTTTCTTTATAATGTTGCTCATCTGGAGCATTGAAGTTCCAAGCCCTTGAGCAAAGAATCCTCCCCAACCATTATCAGCAAAACTGATTACAGCAAAACCAATCATCTGTGCGCAACATCCTGCAACTGCCGCCCCTCCGGCAATTCCGCTGATACCGATCATTGCACAAATTGCTGCAGAGGAAATTGGAAGTGTAAGGATAATTCCTACAACAACAGAAATAATAATACCCATAAGAAAAGGCTGCATTTCTGTCGCGGTATTTATAAAATTTCCAAGATAATACATAATATAAGCAACTGCCGGACAAATTATTTTAGCAATTGCATATCCTGCAACAATAGTTACCGTAGGAGTTATAAGTATATCCACCCTTGTTTTTTTAGAAACAAGCATACCGATTTCAACAGCAAAAATCGCCGCAATATATGCTCCCGCAGGTCCTGCTGTATATGTAATATTACTTCCGTCAGCAAGGTTTATTGCCGCACCCAATGAATAAGAAAGACTGCCGACAGCGGCGCAGGAAAACATTACAAGTGCATCAGCTTTGAGTGAATATGCGATTGCAACTCCTATTGCCATTCCGGAAGCACCCTGCGCAAAAGTTTTCATCTCAGAAAAAAACACGCCAATCATGTTGATCGTTTCATTGGCAATATAATCCGGACCGAGATATGTTCCAAGTGTTCCGAATATCGTTCCTATTAAAAGTGAAGAAAAAAGGCCTAACGCCATTGCCGACATCGCATCAATGAAATATTTTTTTGCATATTTCTTCAGAGCATTCATTTATATCATCTCCATTAAAAATTTACAATTTCATTGTATCACCAAACATCATTTATTGCAAAATATAATCGAAAAATATATAATATATTTATGCTGGAGGTGTTTTTTTGAAACCTGTAATTGGAATTTTCCCTTCGTATGACGAAGAAAAGAAACAGATTTTTCTTAACCAATCTTATATAGATGCAGTAATTGAATCCGGCGGTCTTCCGTTTGTTATTCCTTTTTCTTTTGATTCAAAAACAATTTTTGAATATATAGAAAAAATAGATGGAATTATTTTTTCCGGCGGAGCCGACATAGATCCAAAATATTATTGCGAACAAAATAACGGAAAAAGTCTCGAAATTTCCGATTTTCGTGATAATTGTGAAAAAGAAGCTATCCGTCTTTCAGTGGAAGCGGATATTCCCATTCTTGGAATATGCCGAGGAATGCAGGCGCTGAATGTTTTTTGCGGAGGAAGTATGATTCAGGATATTCCCTCTGAATATGAAACAAACCTTACACATAGTCTTATAAAACCGGAAATTGCTTTCCATAAAATTTCCGTAGAAAAATCCTCTCCTCTTTCTGAAATCATGGGTTTCGGCGAACATTTAGTCAACAGCTATCACCATCAAGCAATAAAAGATGTTGCCCCGGATTTTTCTGTTTGCGCAACCGCTGAGGACGGCATTATCGAAGCCATCTATCACAAAAACAAAAAATTCGTCCTTGGCGTTCAATGGCATCCGGAACGCGACCACGAAACCGCAACAGAAAACAAAAAAATACTTGATGCCTTTATCAAAATTTGCTCCTCATACGTGTAATGTTTAATAACTTTACACGATAGAAAAAGCCCACATTTGTGGGCTTTTTTATATTTTATCGTTTATTCTTCAAAAAATCTTTCTCCAAGACCATACTGATCAACAACAAAATCCATATCTTTGTCGCCGCGTCCGGAGAGACAAACAAGGATGGAACCTGTGTCATGTTCTCTTGCATATTTCATTGCGTAAGCAACTGCATGAGAGCTTTCCACTGCAGGAATAATGCCTTCAAAACGGCAAAGTTTATAAAATGCTTCCATAGCTTCTTCGTCACTTATCTGAACATAGTTTACGCGACCGACATCACGGAGAAATGCATGTTCAGGACCTACGGAAGGATAATCGAGTCCGCTTGCAATGGAATAAACCGGACTGGGATTGCCGTCGTCATCCTGAAGAAGATAGCTGTTGAATCCATGAAGAATACCGGGTTTGCCGTAAGCCATGGAAGCAGCGTGATCGCCGACTGCAGAACCTCTTCCAAGAGGTTCAACACCATAAATATCTACCGGGTCGCCAAGGAACGGAACAAACATACCGATGGAGTTGGAACCTCCGCCAACACATGCAGTTACGGCATCGGGCATGATACCTGTCATTTCAAGGAACTGCTCCCTTGCTTCAATACCCACTATAGATTGGAAATCACGGACCATTTTCGGGAACGGATGGGGACCTACTACGGAACCAATGCAATAGATAGCATCTTTATATTCGTTCATATATGCCTCAAATGCGGCGTCTACAGCCTCTTTAAGGGTTTTAAGGCCTTTGGTTACCGGAATAACATTTGCACCGAGAAGTTTCATTCTGGTGACGTTGGGAGCCTGTTTTTCAATATCGACTTCACCCATATAAACGTCGCATTCAAGTCCAAAGTAAGCTGCCGCGGTTGCAATTGCAACACCATGCTGTCCTGCACCGGTTTCTGCAATAAGTTTTTTCTTACCCATATATTTTGCAAGGAGTCCTTCACCCATGCAGTGGTTCAGCTTATGAGCACCGGTGTGATTAAGGTCTTCCCTTTTGAGATATATCTGACATTTTCCGAGATGATTGGAAAGTCTTTCACAGTGATAAACCGGAGTGGCTCTTCCCTGGAATTCTTTTCTGATTCTGCGAAGTTCATTGATAAACTGTGCACTGTGGCAGATTGTTTCATAAGCATCGTTAATTTCTCTGAATGCAGGAACAAGTTCGTCCGGAATAAACTGTCCGCCAAATTCACCGAAAAAGCCTTCTTTATTGGGATAATCTCTGAGATAACGGTCAAAATCTTTATATGTCATATTCATAATAAAATAATTCCTTTCAAAATAAATTTGTTTTCAGCAAAAATTATTTTAAAATACACCATCGTTTCATGATAATTTCCTCCGAAAATAAAAAACGCCTTTGTCCCCTATTAAAACAGGACAAAGACTAAAAAATCTCTGCGGTGCCACCTGAATTGGCAAAAAGCCCACTTCACAGAATACAGATATATTCTTCCGGTATGGTAACGGTCCGGTGCCGACAGCCTTTACTTGCAAAAATGCTTTCCTGCCATCCTCATGAGCCCATTCACTTTTACTAAAGTTACGGCAATCCCACCGCCTGCCGTTCTCTTAAAACCGCCGTAAAAGTTACTATTCTCAATCATCGGTTTAATATATTATAGATAATATATACCACCAAATTATACTTTTGTCAAGTAAATCGCTAAAATAATTTCATGTTGAAATAAAGATAAGTTTAAACTATAATTAAATATACCGCAATAATATGATATTTAAAATATCGGTAATTTCGGAAATGAGATGTGGTTTATGAACAAAAAAGAATTGCATGATTTTATAGAAAAACAGCAGCCGAATATATGCCAGATTGCTGCGTACAAAAATAATTCTTTTATTTATAGTGATAATTGGAATAATTATGATAAAGATGATTGTACCCATATAATGTCCGCAACAAAAAGTATAATGGCATTGCTGATAGGAATTGCAATAGATAAAGGACAAATCGGAAGCATTGATGATAAGGTTCTGGACTATTTCCCCGATTATAAAGTTAAACGCGGAGAAAAAACGATTTATGAAATAACAATAAAACATTTGTTGACCATGAGAGCACCGTATAAATGCAAAGGTGACCCCTGGACCAAAGTTTGTTCAAGCGATAACTGGACATATTCATCTCTCGATTTTTTAGGTGGAAGAAAAGGTTTTACCGATGAATTCAATTATCAGACGGTCTGTCTTCACATCCTATCCGGAATTTTATATAAGGTAACAGATATGAAAACAGTAGATTATGCCAATACATATCTTTTTGAGCCGCTTGGTATTAAAAAACATATAAATTATCTAGCAGAAACGGCCGAAGAACACAAACAGTTTACAATAGGAAAATTGCCGAAGGAAAACATCTGGTTTTGCGATAATGACGGTTTGGGAACTCCCGGATATGGACTTTGTATGTCGGCCGAAGATATGGCTAAAATAGGTTTTTTGTGTCTAAACAAAGGCGTATATAACGATAATCAAATCATATCTTCTGAATGGATAAAAGATATGACAAAACCCAGAACGGTTGAAGGCAACAATTTCCGCGGAATGGATTATGGATATTTATGGTGGATTATCGATCGTGAAAAAAACATATATGCCGCAATAGGAAACAGCGGAAATGTTATTTACGTCAATCCCGAAAAGAATACTGTAATTGCTGTTTCATCTTATTTCAAACCAACCGTTTTCGACAGAATAGATTTTATTCAGAATTATATTGAACCGTTTATTGAAGAAATATAGATTCAAATTACTTAAATAATCAAATAAAAAAGCGGTGCTCAAAATGAGCACCGCTTTTAATATGTATCTTATGCTTTAAGGTCAAGGCCGGAAGCTTTTTTGTCAAACATCTGTTTGCAAAGTTCAGCGATATATGCGCCTGCTTCTACCGGAGGAGTACCTGCTTTATGGATGTTGGAAACTACAGTACGGTTTGCTTCCGGAATGCCGGGATAGCCGCCATATACGCAGTATGCGGAGAGAGAGCTGGAGGTTGCAAGTCCGGGTCTTTCACCGAGAAGAATTACGGTTACTTTTGCGCCGAGGATCTGTGCAACGGAGTCTTCTGCACCAACACGTCAATATTTTACAAACAAAGGAGTACCAACTTTAAGACCGGTTGCTTTAAGGCCATTGTAAATTGCAGGAAGAACTGCATCGATGTTTGCTTCAACTGCGGAAGAAGAAAGTCCGTCAGAAACAACGATCTGTACGTCGGGTTCTGCGATGCAATCTTTTTTGATCTGTGCAGCGGTTTCTTCGTCGAAGATACGGCCAAGGTCAGGTCTGGTAAGATAAGTTTCTTTGCTGTCGCATTTGGTCTGATAGGTTTTGAGATTATTTCTTTCAAGATATTCTTCATGAACATCGTTGAAAACTGCGTCCATTGCTGCAGCGTTATCTGCGCGGACACGAAGAGTAGTTCTGGTAAGAGGACGAGGACCTGCTCTCCAAACGCCAAGACGTGCGTCGGTTTTGGATTTGATTCTCATATACTCTTCTTTATTGTAAGGATTAGGAATATTGAATTCCTCTCTGAGGCTATATGCGGAGATGTCTTCTACCTCTCCGTCGCACTCACATTTGCACTCACATTTAGGAGCTGCTTCGCCCTGAGTGGCCTGTGCGATAGCTTCACGGATGATTCTCATAAGTTCGGTATCGTTCATTATAATTGCAGCCTCCTTTCTTATTTAGCAAAGAACATGGATGCGTCGCCTGCACGTTCGCCAAGACGGCCTTCTTCATCGAGAATGCCCATCTTCATTGCCCACTGATGGAATTCAGGAGCAGGTTTTCTATGGCTGAGTTCACGCATGGTGTTGTCGTCGTGGAAGGATACGTCCTGATATGCGAGCATTACGTCGTCGCCCATAGGAACGCCCATGTAATAGTTGCAGTTTGCTGCGTTAAGAAGCAGGCAAGCAATTTCCTGGTCGTCCTGAGTAATACCGGTGTGGTTGGTAAAGCAAGGTGCCATACCCATAGGAAGACCGATGATTTTTGCCATGAAGTGGTCTTCAAGGTTACCACGGATCATTTCTTTACCGTCGTAAATGGTTTCCGGTCCGATGAATCCGGTTACGTTGTTTACGCCGAAAGGTTCAAAGTTACGTGCGAAACCGTAAGTACGTGCTTCAAGGGTCATTTCATCTGCACCTTCGTCGCAGTCGATGGACATTTCGGAACCTTGGCCGGTCTCAAAATAAAGTTTGTTCATACCGGTACC
>JAZUAX010000056.1:0-2902 GCA_045638185.1 Oscillospiraceae bacterium
CGCAAGCAAAAGAAGAATTCCGGCGGCAACGGCTGTCACAATGATAACGGTATGGTCTGTTTTTGCTTCGGTAATATCGTCTTTGGGTCTGTCCTGTTCAACGTTTGTTTCGGGAAGTTCGCTTTGCTCATACCGCTTCGAGCTTTCGCCGCTTGTGCTGAAAGCGGCTTTTTCAAGTTCGTCGTCCATGTATCCGGGAGTGACTTCGAACGGAATCCAGCCCACACCTTCAAGGTAATATTCCGCCCAGGCATGGGCATGGTTTTCGGTAAGGATTATGGTTTCTCCGCTTTCAAATTCCGCAGCTTCTTTTGCGGAAAGAAAATATCCTTCGGCATATCTCGCCGGAATTCCGAAATATCGGAGCATAAGCGTTGCGGCGGTGGCGTAATGGACAGAATATCCCCTTGCGGATTTTTCTATGAAGAACGCTGCAAAATCCGTTCCGCCGTTGGATGCGAATTTTTCGTCATAGGTAACGCCGTTTTCAAGATAAACAAGGATTTCACTGATGATTTCCGTTGCTGTTGCCGCCTCGGAATCCCCGAAAATATTATCAATTGCGGCATAGGCTTCCTCGGTCATTCCGAGATAATTTGCTTTTACAAATTCCCGATAGATATATTCATGCTCAAGGTGCTCGTCAATAGCATCATCTTTTCCTTGTTTTTCAGAAAGTTCCACCTGTGCCTTATACCATTCGGAAAGTCCGCCGGGAAGATAGCATATTTCATAGCTTTCGCCGAAAGATTCCGTGTTTACATCGCCGATTGCAAGGCTATCAAAACTGCTTTCCGTATCCGCATATGGCAGATATGTTCTTTTTGAGCACGCAGAAATATTTTTTACATTCATAGTTAATTTTTCGGTTTTGCCGGTTACTTCAAGAGCAGAAGAAACCGCCGATTGTCCGAAAAATCCGTTTTGATGAAGAATATAAAAATCCTCCGCATATTCCGCAAGGGCTTCGTTTTCGATTTCTTCCCAACCCATGCCGTTATAAACTTCGCCCACAAAGCCTTTAAGATAAAGCTTCTGCGGCTTTTCCATGGTGACTTCCAGCGCCGGAGCAGAATTTTTATCGAATGCACCGAGGTTTTCGAAGTCTCCTTCCGGCATTGCGTTAGTTTTGCTGTCATAAAAAAGGCTGTGAGCATTCTCCTTCGCAAATTCTTTTATACTTTCGCCAACATTTACAGGAATGAGCATCATAAGTATCAAGCACATCAAAACGCAAACTGCCGGAACGGCAAGTTTAGGAAATTCCGATTTTGCGGAAATTTTTCCGCCGTTTTCCGGGGAGAAAACGCAAACAAATATCGCAACCATTCCCGCCCCGAAGATAAGGAAATAAAAATCCGTGCTCAAAAATCCGGCAGCAAGTCCAAAGAATCCAAACAGCATCACCGGCAACGCAGAAATAACAGATTTCTCCATAACAGCCGTGCTCAGGAACACGGATACAGCTATCAAAAGAAGCACAAACGCAAACTCTGCATTCCCATTTCCGGAAGTTTCAAAAGGAAGATATATCCTTCCGGTCGTGGAAACAAGAAAATCACATACTTCGTTTGCAAGAAGGATTACGCCGTTTCTAAGTTCCGAAAAAACGAGCACCGCTAAAAGGCTTATGCCGGAAAACGCAAACAGAATATACTTTCCGAATTTCTTCTGATGCAAAAAAACGCATACTGCCGCCAAAAAGCCTGTTACAGATTCGAAAAGCAGTGATGTTTTTTCGAATCCGAAAGAACCGGAAAGCATTGCAGAAAAGCCGAATACGGCGGCAAAAACAGCCGCAGCCTTTGGCAAAAGTTCAACGATGCTCAAATTTTTCTTTTCCGCGGGATTTATTTTTAATGAATTTTCTTTTTTCATATCAAAGCTCCAAAAATTCAAGATCTTCGGCATATGTTTTGTCGCCAAAGGGGATGATTCCGCTTCCGGCGGCGGTTTTATCGCAGATAATAAGGCTTGCGCCGGTTCTTTCAAAAAGTTCCTTCGGCGGTTCTTTTGCTATGCAGATGATTTTTCCGAAATGTTCAAAGGATTCGTAAAAATCCTCTTCCGCTTTTTCCGCACCGAACTTTATCATCCTCGGAATCGCTTCCAAAAGATCGTCCTCGGTTTTTATCTGCGCAGTTTCGATTCTGTTTTTGCTGTTCCAGCCAATGGCAAATTCATATCCGTTTTTAAGAAGACTTTGCGCCACAGAAGAAGAAACTTCCGCCATGGAATCCGTTTCCGAAGGGGCCAGATCGCCGGATTTATCCCAAAAGAGCATGATGTTTTTTGCGATGGGAAGGCTTGCGTCCCTTACAATGGTTTTATCAAGCTTTTCAGAAAGCTTCCAATGGATCTGTTTTATGCTGTCGCCGGGTGCGTATTCGCGAATCTGGAAAGTTTCAGAATAATCGTTTCCCTTTTTATCCGGGGAATAGCTTTCGCTGTCTTCCGGAACGGGCAAAACTTTATTAAAAACAATAACCGGCGCAAATGTTTCCGGCAAAACGGTCATTTTTCCTTTTTGGGAGCCGAAGTTTTTCACTTCCAGCAGCAAAAATCCAAAAATATCAGTAAGATAAACCCACTCTGTCTTCGCGGTTATGTATCCGCAATATTCCGAAGAGAGCAAAAATTCCGCTTCCGCTTTGCTTTTCGGAGGAACGGAAAGGGATATTGCCATTTCGTTTTCTTCTCCGGTAAGGTTATTTTTTACCGAATTTTTGCAAATCGCCTTAAAAACCGGGAAAACGGATTCGTTTTCCAAAACGATTTTTCCGGTAACTTCTCTGCCTTTTTCCGCAGTGGGCGGCAAAACCGCCTTTGCGGAAATTTTGTTTTTTACCGCAAAGGCAGTTCCAAAGCTTGCCGCTGCAAGAAAAAAAGAAAAGAGGGTAAC
>JAZUAX010000057.1:0-8691 GCA_045638185.1 Oscillospiraceae bacterium
AATTTGTGGAGAAGTTCACCGTAGGTGCAGCCGGGTTTCCAGGTTACAACAAAATCGCTTGCAATGGTCTGGGTTCCATAGAAGTTAAGATAGAAATTATCGAAAACCTGTTCGCCGTCAACCTTTTTATATTTTGCGCCGCTTTCGTTAAGGAAGTTTACGCCGTTCTGGTTTTCTGCAATTTTATCAATTTCAACAACAACGCTGGGTTTGGTGCTGTTGTTAACAAGAGTAAGACCTTTTCCTGCAACAGAGCGGAAAGCTGTGGTGGAAATTACGAATGCTTTAGGGGAGGACATTCTGTCTTCATAAAAATCCCAGTAACCGAAATCTGCTTTTCCGGTTGCTTCGTTGATGGGGAAAAGTTCGCCTTTTGCGTTGCCTTTATAATGTTCTGCATAATATTCAACAGTATCTTTGGAAGCAATTGCAACGTCGGCAATTACGTCGTTTTTAATACCTGCATAAGCTTTTCCGTCTGCTTTGCCGGTTGCTTTTGCCTGGAAGGTACCTTTTGCATAGTTGGTGCCGAAGTTATTGTCAACTTTTACTTTTACAATATAAACGTCCTGGTTACATACTGCTTCATAACGGGTGGTTTTGCCCTCGTCGTTAAGGAATTTTGCAGCTGCGCGAACTTCGATATAGTCGGTGCTGAAATTGATGGTTTCAACAGTTACAATGGTCTGTTCGGTTTTGTCGGAATTGAGCTCGGTTTTTGCTTCAGCAGTACCGCCCATTGCATAGGTTGTTACGGGTTTACCTTCTTCGGTAACGGTGAAAAGGCCGGTTGCTTCGTCATAAGTACCTTTGTTTACAACAGTGGTAACTTTATCATAGCCAACTACAGAACCGCTTTTGGTATCGTTGATACTGAAGTTGATGTTCTCGCTGATGGATTCCCAAACTTCGTCATTTGCGGAATATACAGAAGGATCATAATCAAGAACTTCTGCAGAAACAATTCCGGTGGATTCAACTTTAACATCTTTATAAGTGTTGGGTTTAAAAATCATTGCAAAATAAACAACGCCGCCAACGCCGTTGGTATAATAAGTTGCGCTGCTTCCGGTGCTGGAAGGCGGTGCGGTCCAGATGTCAGAATCAGAAATCTTGATATAAGTGCCGGATGCACTTCCAATTTCTTCGGTAAGGTCAAAAACAGGGATGTCAGCAAACGAAGTCACACCCATTGCCACAGTCATCATGATTGCAAGCAAAAGAGCAAGAGCTTTTTTCATGTTAAACTTCCTCCGTAATCAAATTAGCTTTTTCGCAAAAAAGGTTCCTCTCTCCAAAGGAACTCTTTGCCGCAGAAACGATTCTACCGTTTTTTTCGTCCCAAACCCAGCAAATCTAAAAAATCCGTCAGTTTTCACCATTCAAAAAAATTTTTTATTTTATTTTTGTGCCAGTTTAAGCTTTGTTTTCGGAGCATATGGAAATGCAGTAAAAGGCTTCCAACGCTCCCTTTTTCTTCTTTCACTAAATCATCAAAAAACGGACGGTTTTACCGTCCGTTTTTATCATGAAATTATTATCATTCTTTTTTCCGTAAGGATTTCTTCAGAAATATTGTTTTCTTTCATTATCCTTTCTGCCGAAACACGGTATTTTTTTGCAATATCCCAAACCTTTTCATCTTTTTCTGCAAAACAAAGAATCATAGCAAAATCACCGTGCTCAATTTTCTTTTCCGTGCTCATGTTGCATTCCGTAACGGTCTCCGTGCTCAAAGAGATATAAACCGTTCCGTCAATTATCATATCCGCTGAAATTTCCGCTCTTCTTTCTCCGCCCAGAACAAATTCTCCGTTTTTGACTTTTACTGAAAGATTGTGGAAAACAATATTTTTTTCTTTCGCCGGAGAACCTATCTCTTTTTCAATCGTTCTTTCAAAATAAACCGGCATTCCGTCCGAGTCTTTTGCAAAAAGGCAGAGTTTTACCGAAAAGCAGATTTTCCCTTCCGGAGAAATTCTTGAGGAATCATTTTCAATCCAGATATCAATAATTTTTTCCGCAGTTTCCGGGAGATCAAATTTTTCAAAAAAAGGTTCAGTTACCGAAAGAGGAAATGCTTCATTTATAACGCTGATTTTTTCGGTTTCACATTTTGTCTCATACTCTGTGGAAAACATATCCGAAATATATTTAAAATTCTCTTTTCGGTAAACTCTTGCAAAAATACCAACTTTTATTTTCAGGATAATGTTCTGGCCGTCGTCTGTCGGAATAATTTCCGGAAAATCCGTCTCATAAGAAGCATCGCATATATCAGTCAGCAAAATCCCCTTTGCATCAACCATTCTGCTTATCGGAAAAGAAAATTTTGAAAGAAACGGACCGTTTTCTTCGGATTCGGAATCTTCTTCCGGAACCCAGAGAACTTCTGCCTTGATTTCACCTTTTGTAACAATCTTATCCTGTATAACATGACATTCCGTAACCTCTCCCACGGCGGAAGATCGCAGAATCTTTCCGAAAGGAGGTTTTCCGTAACCCAGTTCTTTTTTCTCCTCAAGAGTAAAATTTTTATAAAATTCCCCCAAAACAGAAACGGTTTCAAGATTTTCTGTCTTGGAAACCGTACCCGCTCCATCAATAGAAGAAATTATTCTTTTTTCTTCACCGCAAACGGTTCTCAGAATAATCTCTATGTTTCCATGAAGATCTATTCTTCTTTTATTAACCGCTCTGCAACCGATTTCTCCAACAGAAATATCTGCCTCAGCCGCTGCAATATTTTTTCCGCATTCAAAACTGTGGCTGAACGGCTGGATCTGGCTGCACGAACAAAGTTCCCCTTCTTCTGAAACATAGCTAACTTCTATATTTATATTTCCGGAAACGGTTTCCGTTCCGCCTTCCGAAAAAACCGGCGATTTTACAGTTTTTGCAGTATAACGCAAAATTTTCATTACATCCGGGAAATAATCCGGAAGGATTATTGAACAATCCACCGGAACAGCAGCTTTTTTTGCCTCAGAATTTCCGCAGCAAAAAACTTTACCGTAATTTGTATCAAGCTCCATAAAAATTCCTCTCCTTTTCGTTTTCTTTTCAAAATCTATGCGGAGGAATTTTTATTTAGAACAAAAAAGCTCCGGCATGATTCTGCCGGAGCTTTTTATAACTCATTATATTTCCACGGTATGCATCGCAATTCCTGCTTCGGTGATATCGATTATTCCATAGCTGGGTCCGCCTTCTCTCGGTCTTCCGCAGCTGCCCGGATTCATAATATAAAGTCCGTCGTCATAATCCGTCATCGCAATATGTGTGTGCCCGAAAAGAAGAATATCCGCTTCGTTTTTTCTTGCAAAAAGCTTTGCTATATTAAGATCCCCCTTAACTCCGAAACGGGCACCGTGGGTAAAGAAAATCGTTTTTCCGCCGAACTTTATTATATCATAATCCGGTTTATCCGTTCCCCAATCACAGTTTCCGGAAACGAAATATATTTTTTTATCATTATAAACATACTGAATAAGTTCAAGTTCCCTCTCTCCGTCTCCGAGATGAATAAAAATATCCGCATTATCTTTGTGGCGTTCCATGATCTGTTCCAGAACATCATAATTTCCGTGGCTGTCCGAAAAAACAATTGCTCTCATCTTTTTAAAATCTCCTTACTGCGGAATATCGCCGGTTAGTTTTTCATATTTTTTATTATATTCCGCCAAAGACTTTTAAGCAAGGCGGATATCCCTTATTTTTTAACGAAAGGCGGAATTAAAATGAATTTCAATCTTACTCCCGAACAGCAAAACGCAATTTTGGAAGCTGCAAGCCAAAAACTTGGCATAAGCAAGGAAAAACTTGCAAATGCCGCAAAGAACAACGACCTCGGAATTTTCGGAAATATCGCAGCGCCTAAAATTCAGCATTATGCAAACAGTCCTCAGGAACTTGAACATTTTCTTTCCGATCCTAAAAATCAGGCAATCATCAAAAAACTGATTGGAGGCGGCTGATATGCCCGATCTTTCCGAACAGCTTTCCGCAATTTTGCAAAACCCCGAAGCGCAGAAAAATATACAGAACCTGCTTTCTTCACTTCAGCAAAACAGTGAGTCCGCTCTTAACCAAAACTCTTCTGCGCCGCCTTTTGATTTTTCTTCGTTCCTCGGCCAAAGCAGACAGCAAAATCAAACCACTCAGTTTCCCGAAATGGATATCAATATGCTTATGAAACTGCAGGGAATTTTTTCAAAAATGTCCTGTGACGATTCCAACGTAAATCTGCTCCGGGCTCTGCGGCCACACCTTAAAAATCCACAAAAGGTTGACGGCGCAATAAATATCCTCCGACTGATGAGCGTTTTGCCCGCTCTTGAACAAAGCGGAATTTTCGGAGGTGGTCCGCACTGAAATGGCACCACAACGATTATTCCGAGGAGGCTCTTTTTGAAATGCAAAAGGAAAACGAAGAACGTGTTCGAGAAATACAGTCCAGAGCGAGACTTTTGGGAGAACAGAATTTTTCTTCGCCTCCGGTTTTTAACCGGAATCCAAAAATAATTGCAGAACAGAATCCGCTTTCTTCTGTATTAAAAAACGCCGACAGCGACACCGTTATAATTCTTGCACTTTTATGGATCTTATGGAACGAAAAAGCCGATCCCAAACTTTTGCTTGCCCTTCTATATCTTCTGCTTTAAAAAAATCCCTGCTTAAAAAGCGGGGATTTTTGATTTATTCTTTTCCGATATAAACAACCGCACATGCTCCGGGTCCTATATGTGTTCCAATAACGGCTCCTACAGGAATAATTCTTTCTTCCGGAACAAAAACCCCGATCTTCTCAAGGCGTTCTCTGAGAATTTCTCCGTTCTTTTTGTTTTCCGTAAACATAATATAAAACGGAAAGTCCTCATCCGGCATATCTTTTTCAACATGCTTCACCACAAAATCAATTCCTTTGGAAGTTCCCATTGCTTTTGCGGGAATTTCCGCTTTTCCTTCTTTGCTTACATGCATAATTGGTTTGATATGCGCAATGCTTCCGATTTTATAAACTGTTCCGGAAATTCTTCCGCCCCTGTGGAGATATTCAAGAGTATCCATTACTGTATAAAGAACAACCTTTTCTCTGAGAGCGGAAACTTTTTCAACAATTTCCTCGGCAGTTTTTCCTTCATCTCTGAGACGAACCGCATATTCTACAGACATTCTTTCGCCGCCGGTTCCGTTAAGGCTATCGATAATAAAACATCTGTCATATTCCGAAAGTTCCTTCGTCGCGACAACACTTTGATAAGTTCCGCTGAGCCCTGAGGAAATCGTAATAATTATAATATCATCACCATTTTCCCTTGCCTCATCAATAAGATCAAGATAATCCTGGGGCGAAGGCTGGGAAGTTCTGGGCATTTCTTTTTCGGTTTTCAAAAGTTCATAAAAACGTTCTTTATTCAGATCGATATTTTCTTTATATTCTTTTTCTCCGAAAATTACCGAAAGAGGAACAACGCTGATGTTTTTCTGTTCTATTTCCCAAGGCTCAAAATCCGCCGCGGAATCCGTTACAATTCTTATCAAAATATCTCATCTCCGAATCAAATATCGAATACAGTTTTAAAAAATTTTTCAGAAAACTGTTTAAAGTCATTCCAGAACAATTTTTATTTTCTATTAAAATGAAAAACATTATCAATTTCCGAATCCCAGAAAGCTTCATAGGCCCTGCGATACATTGCCTTTGCGTGGATTCTGTCGTGCCATATAAAACGACGCAGAACTTTTCTCAAAGACCATTCTTCCCCATAGCTTCCACTAAAAACTTTGTTTTCAAGGAAACCTTCCTGTTTCTCAAGTTCAGTAAAACCCTTTTGCCTGCAGGAAAGAATATCCGGTCCGTTTTCCGCAGTAACCCCTATTTCACCAAAATAATATTCTGTAATATTCATGCAGTGGTTATACATTTCTTCCGCGGTGGAAGGGATTTTTCCATAAAAAGTTTCTCTCGGAGGAACTATGTTCATCTTTCTATTAGGAATTGATTCATACATTCTTTCCAGATCCATAGCAGAACGAAGCGCAAGAATTTTGAGCTTGTTATATTCTTCTTTTGTGAGAGGTTCCCGTTCCGAATCAAAAATAACATCGGAATCTGCGTCACAAATACTAAGGTCATCGTTCTTCTTTTTCTGAACAACTTCAATTTCAATGGGAGAATCGATTTTTATTTCGCCGTTTGCCCAATCCATCCAGCTTTCAATTTCTTTTGGAAATTTTGCAATTGCGTTTTCATAATTTCTTCCCCGAACAAAAGCCCCCGGGAAATTTTCCGCATAAACAAGGCAGCCATCTTCGTTATATTCGCAAACAGCTTTTATAATCATATTTTCCCCTCGTTTCAGTAAATAGATATTTTATATTTTATCACTGATTATATTAAGTTTCAACCATAGCTTAAATCATATTTCCTGAGAACGTTTTTCTGTACTATTGCATAGATATAAAAAAAATCGCTTCGCAATGAATTGCGAAGCGATTCGTGGTGAGCCATCGGGGATTCGAACCCCGGGCACCTTGATTAAAAGTCAAGTGCTCTGCCAGCTGAGCTAATGGCTCATGTGATTTTCAACAGCTTGATTATTATAACCCATAAATAGCGAATTGTCAATAGGTTTTTTGTATTTTTTTGTAATTTTTTTAAAAAATTTTTATTTCTTGTTTTTTTGCATAAATAAGCCATTTTTTAAACTAAATCCGATAAAAACAAAGCTTTTTATCGGATTTAGTTCTGATTTTTTTCTGAAATTTTTTATCCAGTAAGCTCTTTTCTCAAAATTTCGAGAATTTTCTTTTCCCTTCTTGAAACCTGAACCTGGGTCATTCCGAGAATTTTTGCCGTTTCTGTCTGAGTTTTATTTTCATAATATCGAAATTTTATAAGCATTCTGTCTTTTTCGCCAAGATCTGAAACTGCCTTTATAACCGAAATTCTCTCCGTAATCTGTTCTTCCGGAGATTCCACCGGTATATCCACCTGTCCTCCGCCCTCATCTTCTCCTATAGTCAGAGAAATAACCGGCGATGCGGCACAAAGTGCTTCGGTAATATTTTCTTCCGTTTCCGAAAGGATTTCAGCAAGTTCCGAAACTGTTGGCTCTCTCCCGTTTTTAAGCAAAAAGTTTTCTCTTTCCCTTGTTGTTTTAATAGAAAGTTCTTTAAGGCTCCTGCTCACTTTAACAGTTCCTCCGTCACGAAAAAGCCTTCTCATTTCTCCTAGAATTACCGGCACTGCATAGGTTGAAAAACGTACTCCTCTTTCTGTATCGAAAGCATCAAAAGCTTTCACAAGTCCCATACAACCCGCTTGATATAAATCTTCATATTCAATTCCTCTTCCGGTAAAACGATGAGCACAGGAATGAACCAATCCTAAATTTTCAGTTATAAGTATTTCTCTGTCAACCGTGCTGTCAGCAAGCTTTGCTCCCGACATATTATTTCCCTTTCGACACGATAGATTTTTCAAGGGTAACGCTTGTTCCTCTTCCGGGTTTTGAACGTACTTTAATCTTATCCATAAAAGATTCCATTATGGAAAAACCAAGACCTGCTCTTTCTCCGGTTTCGCATGTTGTATAAAGCGGTTCCATGGCTTTTTTTATATCCGATATGCCACAGCCCCTATCCTTTATACAAATTTTTATTTTCGCTCCCTCAAATATTTTTACGTGTATGTAAACCGTTCCTATCTCATTTTTATAACCGTGTACAATGCTGTTCGTAACAGCCTCAGAAACCGCTGTTTTTATGTCAGAAAGTTCTTCAACGTTCGGGTCAAGCACTGCAACAAAAGCCGCCACAGCGCTTCTGGCAAAGCTTTCGTTGCAGCTACGACTTTCAAAGCTTATTTTCATTTCATTAACAGCTTTCATAATAAAACCTCATTTCCCCTTTTTCCCGAAATCAATTTCTCAATTCCTGCCATTCGCATGACTTTTTTAATTGCATTCGGTGCATTTTCAATGACCACTGTTCCTGAAAGGTTTTTCATAAGTTTATATCTGCCCATAACAAGCCCTATTCCGGAAGAATCCATAAAAGTAACTCCTCCGAAATCAAGAACCAGAAATTCCGGATATGCATTTTCTATTGCTTCATCAATATCATTCCTTAATTTTGCGGCATTATGATGGTCGATCTCTCCGGATATATATGCTGTAACGCTTTTTTCGTCAATATCTATTTCAACCGGCATTTTTTTACCTCCAAAATAAAAAAGCTTGTCTGCATATATAATACAGACAAGCTTTCGATTTTTTTGTCATTTTCTGTTTCTGGCAAAAAAATACCTCCGGATTTCTCCGGAGGTATTTCTTAAGAATTATGCTCTATAAATTACACAAGCTCAATGATGGCCATTTCTGCTGCGTCACCGCGGCGGGGACCAATTTTGATGATTCTGGTGTAACCGCCGTTTCTTTCGGCGTATTTAGGTGCGATCTCGTCAAAGAGTTTCTTTGCAACTGCTTCCTTGGTTACGAAAGCAAAAACCTGACGTTTGGAATGAAGGTCACTGTTTTTAGCAACAGTGATCATCTTCTCAGCCATAGCGCGAACTTCTTTTGCACGAGTGACGGTGGTTTCAATCTTGCCGTTTTCAAGCAGATAGGTGACCATCGCGCGGAGCATAGCTCTTCTGCAGTCGGTAGCACGACCGAGCTTTCTAGT
>JAZUAX010000058.1:0-4722 GCA_045638185.1 Oscillospiraceae bacterium
ATTATAGCGATTCCGGCGATAATTGCAAGCATTGCAGAAACAAATTCCCCTTTTGAACCGAGAAAAGCAAAGGCAAAATCGTTTTGTGCTTCGGGAAGATAATAATTTTTCATTTTTTCTTTTTGACCGCCTTTATTATAAGAATTGCGGCGCCGATTATAACCGCTGCAGCAAGAATGAACGGAAAAAGAACCGAAACCATATCCGCCGCAATTTCGATCGGACTTACGGAAACGATATCGAGTAAAAACATTGTTTTGGCTCCTTATTTTTTATTTTTGACCGCTCTTACAACAAGAAAAACCGCTATCAAAGCGACCGCCGCACCGAAAACAAAAGGCATAACCGGTGAATCGTTCGGAATCTCGGTTACCAATTCCTCTTTTGGAATAATGAGATCCATAAGAATATTCATATTTATACCGCCTTATTTTTTGCTGATTTTGGAAATTAAAATCGCCGCCGCAAAAACAATCACTGCGGCAACAAGAACAAAAGGAATTGCGCGCAAAAGCATATCTCCGAAAATTTCGCCCGGACTTTGGGGAACAAAATCCGAAGGAAGCGGCGCAATATCGAGAAGAATTTTCATTTTTTATCCTCCCTGTTTTTTCTTATTGCAAGCTCAATAAGCTTTACTGCGCCGAAAACCAATGCTCCCACAACAAGGATAATAAGAAGAAAAGTTCCTCCGATAAGAGCATACATCGGGCCTACTGCAACGTCAAGAAGATACATTTTTTATTCCTCCTTATTTTTCAGAAATGTTTTTTTATTTTCCGCGGAAAAATAAATGCAAGCGGCGGAAACAAGAACCGCCGGAAGAAGCAAAATAATTTTTCCGTTTATCACTGCAAAAAAGCTCGGAATCGCTCCGAGAAGGAGCGCAGCAGTTGTTAAACCGAAGGCAAGCCCCGGATTTTTGGGAAGTTTTTCCGCAACTATTCCAAGAGTTATGGGCATTGTCATATTAAAAAGAATAACACCGAAAACGGAAACAAGCATATTTCCGCTTCCGAAAATAATAAGAGGAAGCGAAGCGAGAAGAGTTATAATTCCCGTTCTCCTTGCTCCAAAAATATCCGCCGCAAAACCTCCGATGAATTTTCCGAAGAAAGACGCAAATCCGGCAACAAGGCCAAGCTTCATGGTGGTTTTCCATTCCATCGGAATTGCTGTTCCTCCAAAAGAGCGTATCACAACAGAAAAAAGCGCAAGGCCGAGAACCAGCCAGATTCCTTTTTTCTCGTTTGCTATGCCGGAAATTTCACAATCCTCCAGAGAAGGATATTTTTTATTCGCTATGTAACAGATCACCGCGCAGAAAAGAGCCATTAAAACCGGGTCAATAAGCACTTTGGGGCTGATAACGTTGCTGAAAGCCATTTTTGAACCATGAAGTGTTCCTTCCACAACGCCGAGAGCTCCTGCAGAAACAAAGATTCCGCTTCGGTAAAGTTTTCCTTTGGAATGGACAAGACTTTCGATTCCGCCGCCAACATGGAAAAACGCATTTCCGAGAGCGGTTACAACAAGCGAAACCCATGGCAAAAACGGTGAAAACAAAACGGCAATTAAAACAAGAACACAGCCGAGGGCCGAAGAAGGAATTTTTCGGTGTTCGTCGCAATAAGCTCCGATGATCATCTGCAGACCGAAGGCAATGAAATTATAGAGAATGAATCCTATAGCCTGCTCCTCCGCTTTTGAAATTCCGGAGGAAAAATAGCCGAACAGAATCCAGAAGCAAAGATAATCCACTGCAAAATGTGAAAAAGTATATGCCGCAAGGGGAAATATTTTCATATAAAAAACCTCCCTTCGTATATAAAGACGCAAATTTCTGCGGAATGTTTTACTTATTTTGTTTTGATTTTCGATTTTTTATCAAAACATAGACTCCAAGGGTAAGGAAGAAAAGGGCAAAAACAAACCACCATACAACTTCCGAATTCCAAAAATATCGCCAATACATTTCGGAAGTAGGCTCAATTCTCGGTCCGGCATTTCCCATATTGATTCTTCGGGGATAATCAAAAAGCGCATTCATAGCAAAACGAATTCCCCAAAAAATCCCGTAAACGCATCCAAATGCTTTTCCGTGATCAAGAAGATAACCTCCTATCGCAAATGGAAGAACGTACAGAAAAAGAGCCGGCCAGATTTCCGGAATACCTAAAATCATAAAAAAAATTACCAGAGCAGCAAAAACTGCCGGAACGGAATAGAACAATATTTTTTCAAATCTGTTTTTCATTGCAGCCTCTCCTTTTGGTTTTTATGTTCTTTATCAGAACATAAAAAACGCAAAAAACGAAGAAAAGAACGATATAAATCCCCCAGGCTATTTCCGTATGCCAGATATACCATTGAGAATTTTCCCAAGTGGGTTCAATTCTCGGTCCGGCGTTTCCCATATTCATTCTGTGGGGAAGTTCTTCGATTCCCCAAAGCATAACACGAATTCCAACAAGTATTCCCGGAATTCCACCCCAGATTTTACCTTTTCTTAAAAACCAACCGCTGAGGCAGAGCATAAGAATTAAAACGAACCATTCGAAACCAAAGAAGCCGGTCATAATCCAAAAATAGCAAAAAGCGATTCCCGCAAGAATTGCAGGAATATAAAAAATCTTTTTCACAACAGGTTCTCCTTTCCTTCTGGTTCTGAAAAAATTATATTCCTTTTCTATAGCAAAGTAAACTCCGTTTGTGGTAAGATAATCTTAAGATTTTATTAAATTTTCCGGGAAAGGGGGTTTTGGAAGATGTACCGCTCGCTCAACGAAGAACTGCGCGAAAAATTCGGCGGAAAAGTTTATAAACTTGCGCTGGAAGGCGGATTTTCCTGCCCCAACCGCGACGGAACTCCCAGCACCGGGGGATGTATTTTCTGTCTCGGCGGTTCCGGAGATTTTGCCGAAAAGCCTTGCGGAAACATTTTTGAACAGATTGAAAAAGCAAAAGAAAGAGTTTCGAAAAAGAACCCTTCCGGAAAATATATAGCATATTTTCAGAGCTACACAAACACCTATGCTCCGGTTTCCTATCTCCGGCAGATTTTTTCCGAAGCCATAAGTCACCCTGATATAGTTGCACTTTCCATCGGAACAAGGCCGGATTGTCTTCCGGAGGAAACCGTTGAACTTCTTTCAGAGCTGAATAAGATAAAACCGGTCTGGGTGGAACTGGGTCTTCAGACCATACATCCCAAAACCGCGGAATATATCCGCAGAGGGTATGAACTTCCGGTTTTTGATTCTGCCGTTGAACGCCTTAAAAAAGCGGGCATTTACGTTATCGTTCATATGATAATCGGGCTTCCCGGAGAAACACCTGAAATGATTTTTGAGACCGCAGAATATATTGGAAAAAGCGGAGCTGACGGAATCAAGCTCCAGCTTCTCCATGTTCTTTCCGGAACGGATCTTGCAAAAGATTTTGAAGAAGGAAAATTCAGAGTCCTTGAGCTCGATGAATATATAGAGATCCTTGAAGAATGTATCCGCCGCCTTCCTCCGAAAATGACCATTCACCGCCTTACCGGTGACGGAAGCAAAAAACATCTTGTTGCGCCCCTTTGGTCTGCGGATAAAAAGAGAGTCCTTAATGCGATAAATTCCGCTTTTGAAAAAGATAAACTTGAACAGGGGGAAAATTATGAAATATGAGAATGTCGTTTCCGGAAAATTCATAAGCCGCCCCAACCGTTTTATTGCCCACATAGAACTTGACGGAAAAGAGGAAATCTGCCACGTTATGAACACCGGAAGGATGAAGGAGCTTCTTCTGCCCGGTGCGGAGGTTTTTCTTTGCCCTGCAAAAAATCCGGAAAGGAAAACAAAATTTGACTTGATCGGCGTTCGCAGAAGCGACGGAGAAATTATCAATATCGATTCAATCGCTCCGAATAAAGTTGCCGGAGAATATGTCAAAACTCTTTTTCCTGAAGCAAAACTTATAAAGCCCGAAACTTTTTTTAAAAAAAGCCGTTTTGATTTCTACATAGAGGATAATTCAGATAAAATATTCCTGGAAGTAAAAGGTGTTACTCTGAATATTGATGGCATGGCACGTTTTCCCGATGCGCCCACCGAAAGAGGATCAAAGCATCTCCACGAACTTATTGAAGCAAAGAAAGCGGGCTTTCGCGCCTGCGTTCTTTTCGTGATAGCCATGAAGGGTTGCCGTTCTTTTGAGGCAAACAAGGCCACCGACCCAAAATTTGCCGAAGCACTTTTTGAGGCAAAGAAAAATGGAGTCGAGATTTTTGCGGTGGATTGCAAAGTTACAGCAGAAGGAATTTTTGCCGATGAACGAATTCCCGTTTGCTTTTCGGAATAAAAATCTTGCATTTGGGATAAATTAGTGTATAATAGAAAGGTAAAACGCCGGTGTGATGGAATTGGCAGACGTGACGGACTCAAAATCCGTTGATAGCGATATCGTGTGGGTTCGACCCCCATCACCGGCACCAACCGATAAATGGCTTTGTTAAGCCATTTATCTCTTTTTCTTTTATCCGAAGTTCTATGTGATAACGGCAGAATTTTCGTCATTGCCCTCCAAAACGCCCTCCGAATTTTCAAGTACAAAATCGTCAATGGCATTTACCGGATAAATTTTCATTATAGCCTTGGCTGAATTCTCTTTTGATTCGAACTCCATGTGGGTGTAAATGCTTGTGGTCGTCGTTATATCGCTGTGTCCGAGCCAAGCTAA
>JAZUAX010000059.1:0-8512 GCA_045638185.1 Oscillospiraceae bacterium
CGGTTAAGGACAAAACGATTTCGAGTCGTTCTCGTTACGACCACTTCGATACATCTCCGTATTAAGTTTTACAAACAAGGCAAACGTATCGAAGGGGTCGTTTGCGCATGGCATAGCCGCGCATTTGATTTTGGAGCGAAAGCTCCACTTCGATACATCTCCGTATTAAGTTTGCCCGAATATAATAGCACGATTTTGCCGCAAGGTCAAGGATTTATGCGGAAAAACCCTCGTTTATCCTATTGACATAAATAAGATTATAATATATTATATTAAACTGAGTAATTTTGTATGTATTGGAGGAAACATTCTGATGGATGACCCTGGAAGTACTATGACTATTATTTTAGTACTGATTCTTGTTTTGGTAAATGCGTTTTTTGTTATGAGCAAAACCGCTCTTATTTCTTTTAATGACGCAAAGCTTCGTAAAGAAGCCGAAGACGGAAACAAAAAAGCAAAACGTATTGCAAAAATTGTTGATGAACCCAATAATTTTCTGACCACAATCAAAGTTGCAGTAACCTTTTCCGGTTTTTTTGCAGCTGCGGTTGCCGCAAAGGAATTTGCAAATTCCGGCGCAGCGAAAATGTTTGTCGATTTTATCGGGGGATTTGTTCCCGTTGATTCCGATATAATCAGCGGTGCAATAATTTTTGTTCTTGCAATTCTGCTTTCCTATGTTTTTCTTGTGCTCGGAGAATTGGTTCCGAAACGCATTGCCATGCATCACCCGGAAAAGACAGCCTATGCCATGGAAGGAATGCTTTCTTTTTGCTGTAAATTCTTCAGACCTTTTGTATTTATTCTCAACGGCTCTGCAAATCTTGTTCTCCGCCTTTTCGGGATCAATCCCAACGAAGAACCCGAGGAAGCAACCGAGGAGAATATCCGCATGATGCTCGATGTTGCCGATGAAAAAGGTACCATTGAGGAAAGCGAAAAGGAAATGATAAACAACATCTTCGAATTCGATGACAGAAGTGTCGGCGAAATCATGACCCACAGAAAAGACCTTACTGCCATTGAAATGGAAACTCCCATCAGCGAAGCTGTTGATCTTGCAATTTCCGACGGCTATTCCAGAATGCCCGTTTATGAAGAATCCATAGATAACATCAAAGGCGTTATTTTTGCAAAAGACCTTCTCACCCTCATCGGAGATACCGTTCTTGAGGGAAGAAAGGTTGCAGATTTTATCCGTCCCGTAAATTTCATTCCGGAATCCAACAGCTGCCGCGAAGCATTTATGGAATTCCAGCAGAAAAAGATCCAGGCTGCAATCGTTGTTGATGAATACGGCGGTACAGCAGGACTTGTTTCAATGGAAGACCTTATCGAATCCGTAATGGGAAATATCCAGGACGAATATGATAACGAGGAAGAGGAAATCAGCGCAATCGATGATGATAACTTCGATTTCGAAGGAACTGTTCTTCTTGATGATATTGAAGAACTTCTTGATATCGAATTTGACGATGATATAGATTACGATACCCTTTCCGGCCTTATCATGGATATTCTCGGAAGAATTCCTGAAGAAGACGAACACCCGGTTGTTGAATATCAGGGAGTTGAATTCACAGTTGTTCACGTTGAAGAACACAGAATTGCGAAAGTTCATGCAAGAATCCTTCCTGAAGAAATTGAAACCGAAGAATAAAATAACTTTTAACAAAGGCGCTTTTTAAAAGCGCCTTTGTTTTTTTGACAAAAAAATTTGAAATTTTTGTTAAATGAACTTGCAATTTAAAGCATTAAAGCATATAATTGGGTATATAAATTTTTTCTGGAGGGAAAATCAATGGCATTTAAAAGTGAATACCTTGCAAAAGTTTATGAAGATATTGAAAAAAGAAACCCCGGTGAAAAAGAATTTCTCCAGGCAGTAAAAGAAGTTTTTGTTTCTCTTGAACCGGTTGTTGAACAGAACCCCAATATCGAAAAATGGGGCATTATGGAAAGAATAGCCGAGCCGGAACGTTTTATCCAGTTCCGTGTTGCCTGGGTGGATGATTCCGGAAAAGTTCAGGTAAACCGCGGCTATCGTGTTCAGTATAACTCCGCAATAGGCCCTTATAAAGGCGGACTTCGCCTTCATCCCTCCGTAAACGCTTCTATAATCAAATTCCTCGGATTTGAACAGGTATTTAAAAACAGCCTTACAAGCCTTCCTATGGGCGGCGGCAAGGGCGGATGCGATTTTGACCCCAGAGGAAAATCCGACCTGGAAATCATGCGTTTCTGCCAGAGCTTTATGACTGAGCTTTATCGCCACATCGGTCCGGATACCGACGTTCCCGCAGGTGATATCGGAACCGGCGCACGCGAAATCGGCTATATGTTCGGACAGTATAAACGTATCCGCAACGAATGGACCGGAACTCTTACCGGAAAAGGACTTTCCTATGGCGGCTCTCTTGCAAGAACCGAAGCAACCGGTTTCGGCCTTTGCTATTTCACTAAAGAAATGCTTGCTTCCAAGGGCGAAAGCTTTGAAGGAAAACGTGTTATCATTTCCGGTTCCGGCAACGTAGGTACATACGCAAACAAAAAAACCACCCAGCTCGGAGGCAAAGTTGTTGCACAAAGCGACGTTTCCGGCTATGTTTATGACGAAAACGGAATCGATTATAAAATCGTTGAAAAAATCTATCAGCACCGCGGCCTGATTTCTGAATATCTTGATTACGTTCCCACCGCAAAATTTGTTGAAGGCCCCAGAAATATGTGGCTTGATGTCAAAGCAGATGTTGTTCTTCCCTGCGCAACCCAGAACGAAATTGATGAGGAAGCTGCAAAAGCAATTATCGCCAACGGCGCAATGGCTGTTGCAGAAGGCGCAAATATGCCCAACACACCCGAAGCAATCAAAGTTTATAAGAACGCCGGAATCCTTTATGCTCCCGGAAAAGCTTCCAATGCAGGCGGCGTTGCAACTTCCGGTCTTGAGATGACCCAGAACAGCGAACGTCTCAGCTGGACTTTTGAGGAAGTTGACAGCAAGCTTGAAGGCATTATGAAAAATATTTATAAGAGCTGCGTTGATGCTGCTGCCGAATACGGTTTCGGTTATGACCTTGAAGCAGGCGCAAATATTGCCGGATTCAAACGTGTTGCCGAAGCAATGATCGCCCAGGGCGTTGCATACTGATTTTAAATGATATTAAGAAAAATCCGCACCAGAAAGTGCGGATTTTTTTATTGCAGGAAAAAATAATTTTTTTAAACCGCAAAAAATGCCCCGAAAAGTGCAAAAATGTTGATATCGTATAAAAGAAAAGTGGAAAAGCTATTGATTTTGCCAACAGAGAAAAATTGAAAACTTCGACATAAAATTGTAAAATATTGGTAAAGAGATGCTTACTTGGGTAATAAAACATTGGTGTATGGGGGAGAGCTTTATGTGTGGAGAAGAACCGGATCCGAGATATGAATTGATTTCAGAGGGAAGCGAATTGGAAATTCTGGGAAGAGAAATGACGACCGGAGAAGAAATGCGTTTTACAAAACTGTATTTTGATAAAAGCAGGGCAGAAGAAATCGTTTTTCTTCTCAACAAAAATAAAGTTTCCCTTTGTCACGCAAAAGATATTATAAGGGATAAAATATTAAACAATTTTCTTTAAAACAAAAAAGAGGAGAGCAATGCTCTCCTCTTTTTATATGTATTTTCAGTCGCAACTGCAATAGTGTTTTGCCAAACCGCCTTCGGAAGTTTCGCGGTAATGACTTTTGATATCCTTTCCGGTTTCGTACATGGTTTTGACGACCGTATCGAAAGAAATTTTTCTGGTGTGGGTAAGAAAGTTTGCAAGAGAAATGGCATTTATGGAACGCATTGCCGCAACGGCATTTCGCTCGATGCAGGGAATCTGAACAAGACCGTCGATGGGGTCACAGGTAAGTCCAAGCATGTGTTCCATGGAAACCTCAGCCGCATATTCGATCTGATCAAGACTCATTCCGCAGATTTCGGCAAGTCCCGCGGAAGCCATGCAGCAAGCGGTTCCGATTTCCGCCTGGCAGCCGCATTCCGCACCGGAAATGGAAGCATTAGTTTTGATAAGGTTTCCGATAATTCCTCCGGTTGCAAGAGCATGGAGAATATCGGTATCGGAAACATGGCGCTTTTTCTGCCAATAGTAAAGAACTGCAGGCATAACACCGGCCGCACCGCAGGTGGGTGCAGTAACAACGGTTCCGTTGCTGGCGTTCTGTTCACCGACTGCGAAAGCATAGGAACAGACTATTCTGTTTTCCTTTGTTTCTGCACTTTCGTCCATGTGATACTGGTTGTAGAGAAAAGCGGCCTTGCGCTGAACGCCCAATCCGCCGGCAAGAATACCTTCGGATTTAAGGCCTTCTTTAATGGTGCGCTTCATCTGATTCCATACCTCTTCGAGATAATCCCAGATTCGCGGACCTTCCATAAGTTCAACGTATTCCCAGATGCGAATATCGTGTTCGCGGCAATAATCGGCAATTTCGTCAAAGCTTTCTTCGTAATAAACCTCCGGAGGAGCAACATAATCTGTTCCCTCAACGGCAATTTCTCCGCCGCCGATGGAATAAACACGGATTTTGTCGATTTCTTCTCCGTTTTTGAAAGCATGCATATCCATTGCGTTGGGATGATAGAAACTGCTTTCATCAGTATCAAAATCAAAAATGATTTCGGAAGGAATCGGAGCAAGGGTCTGGCGCAAAACAGCATCGGTCATATGTCCTTTGCCTGTTTTTGCAAGAGAACCATAAAGAGTCACGGAAAAACCTTCTGCATCCGGATTTTTTTGTTTAAAATAAAGCGCCGCTCTTTCCGGCCCAATGGTATGGGAGCTGGAAGGACCTCTTCCAATTCGGTAAAGATTGGTTAAACTTTTCATTCTAACCCTTCTTTTGCTTTAAATATTCTCCTTGCGGAAATAAAGAATTCCGAAAGTTCCGGGGCCGCAATGTCCGGTAATGGTGCTTCCGGCTTCGTTGACAACAACGGTGTGGAATTTGTGATATTTTTTAACTTCTTTTTCAATTTCTTTAAGAAGGTGTGCATCCACGCCGGCCCAGGTGATAAAAATGATATCGTTATCGATATTGTTATTTCCGTCAAGTCTGTCGTGTATATATTCGAGAGCGCATTTTTCATAAGCTCCGCGATATTTTTTGCCGACTTTCATTTTGCCTTCATGAACTTCGATGCAGGGTTTGAGTTTAAGAAGGTTTGCGCCAAGAGCTGCAACGCCGCTGCATCTTCCGCCTTTATGGAGGAATTCAAGCTGGTTGAGGATAAAGCTTGCATCAACGCGTTTTTTTGCTTCTTCAATGTGTTTGAAGATAGCTTCAGCGCTTTCGCCTTTTGCTGCAAGTTCTGCAGCAAGAATGACAAGAAGTCCGATTCCGGAAGAAAGGCTTTCGGAATCTATGGACCAGACATGTCCGAGCTCAACTGCTGCGATGCATGCGTTCTGATAGCATGCAGACATGGTGGAGCTTATGGTGAAATGAATGATATCATAGCCTTTTTCGATCCAGGGGGTAAAAGTTTCAGTATATTCAAGAACAGAAACTGCGGAAGTTTTGGGAAGCCCTTTGGTTTCTTCATAAAATTTGAAAATATCCTGTGCAGAAATTTCTTTTCCGTCTTTATAGGTGTTTTCTCCAAGTGTTACGGAAAGGGGAAGTATTTCTATATCATATTTTTCAATAAATTCTTTCGGAAGGTCCGAGGTGCTGTCGCTTATGATTTTAATCGGTCTAATCATTATATTTGCCTCCTTTTGACTAAATCACATTAACGCAAAATATATTATACAACATTTTCTGTAAACTGAAAAGTACCTAATATTTAATTTTGTGTTAAAAAGAACAGCAATATTCCTTGAAAAACAGGTGACGTTTGGAATATAATATGATTATTAACATGAAAGGCAGAACTTTTTATGTACGATGAACTTACCGCAAACGATATAAAGAAAATGGAAGAGGAGCTTGAATACCGCAAGCTTGTTCTGCGTCCGCAGATTCTTGACGATGTAAAAACCGCAAGAGGATTCGGAGATCTTTCCGAAAACTTTGAATATAAAGAGGCAAAAAGAGCAAAAGGCCGCAACGACAGCAGAATCCGCTATCTCGAAGCAATGATCAAAACCGCTGTTATAATCGACGGACACGCCGAAGAAGGTGTTGTGGGTCTTTACGATAAAGTTACTGTTTACATTCCGGAAGATGATGAGGAAGAGGTTTATCAGATCGTCACCGATGTCCGCTACGACGTTTCCGCAGGTTTTGTAAGCAAGGAATCCCCTTTCGGAAAAGCAGTTCTCGGTAAAAAGATCGGCGACAGCTGCATCGTTCAGGTGAACCCGGATTACGGATACGAAGTTGTTATAAAATCCATTGAAAAAATGGAGGATGACGATACAGCGCCGCTTACAAGTTACTAAAAAACAAAGCCCATGCTCATTTTGAGCACGGGCTTCTTTTTTTAAATTTCTTTGAGCACGTCCGCAAAGTTCGTTATGCTTTCCGGAATAATTTTTTCATAAACAGTAAAATTCGGGTCGGTTTTTGCAATTTTTATAATTGAATTTACAATAAGCTTATCAAATCCTTTGATTTTATCCTTTGGAAGTTCGCCGCCGAACCAATCGATAATTGCAGCATGATTCATGAATTCTTCGCTGAAATTTTTTGTAATGGCTTCGTCAACTTTATCCGCAAGGCAGGAACAGATGAAAAGTCCGAACTTTGTTTCAAAAAGTTCGTCTTTGTGTTTCTGGAGAAAAGCGGAAATTTTTTTATCGATAACGCCCATTCGGATATAGGAACCTATCGCGACGCAGTCATAACCGGAAAAATCCGGGATATCTTCCGAAATTTCAAAAAGGTCGCAGCTGTCTGCGCCGATATTTGCAGCAAGAAGCGCCGCACATTTTTTTGTTATTCCGGTTTTGCTCGAATATATTATAAGCGTTTTCAAAAGAATTACGCCGCCCTTTCGGAAATTATATAGGATTATAATATCACAAAATCATATATAATGCAAAGGCAAAAATGTTTTCATAAAAAATAGATTTTGTCAAGGGGAAAACAAAAAATTACTGTAAAAATAACATCACAAAAATGGACCGTTAATTCTACAAATTCTACAATTGACCTTTGCGGTGAGTTATTTTATAATGTTTATGTAACACCTTTTTGAAAGGTTTCGAATGTATCCACAGGAGGTTTTTATATGATCAAAACAATTGTAAAGCGCGACGGAAGAATTGCAGATTTTAATATAGATAAAATTGCAAACGCTATTTTTATGGCCGCAAAAGCAAACGGAGGAAGCGACTATGAGGAAGCGATGTCCATTGCTCTTTCCGTTGTTGATTATATTGAAAACAAGGAACATATCGAAACTCCTCACGTTGAACATGTTCAGGACGTTGTTGAAAAAATGCTTATCGAAACCGGACATGCCCGCACCGCAAAGAGCTATATTCTTTACCGTGCAAACCGCAACAAAGTCCGCGAGATGAACACCCGCCTTATGAAGACTATGGAAAACCTTACTTTCCAGTCCGCTAAGGAAAACGACGTTAAACGCGAAAACGCTAACATCAACGGCGACACCGCCATGGGCACCATGCTTAAATACGGAAGCGAAGCAGCAAAACAGTTCTATGAAATGTATATTCTCAATCCCCGTCATGCGCAGGCACATCACGATGGAGATATCCATATTCATGACCTCGACTTCCTTACTCTTACCACTACCTGCTGCCAGATAGATATCCTTAAACTTTTCAAAAACGGTTTTGACACCGGTCACGGCCATCTCCGTGAACCGCAGGATATCGCAAGCTACGCAGCTCTCGCATGCATCGCTATCCAGTCTAACCAGAACGACCAGCACGGCGGCCAGAGCATTCCTAACTTCGATTACGGAATGGCTCCCGGCGTTGCAAAAAGCTATAAAAAAATCTATTGCCAGAACCTTGGCCGCGCTCTTGAACTTATTGCAAACGAAGAATGCGGAGATTGCGTAGCAAAAGGAATCCAGAACGAGGCAATCGCTCTTTGCGGCGAATGGCCGAAACTTGAGGACGGCGAAGTTTATAAAGCAGCCGAACTTGCTCTCCTTAAAGAAAAATACGGCGAGGAAATTGCAGTTAAAGCGCAGGAATTTGCATTCCGCAGAGCAGAAAAAGAAATAGACCGCGCAACCTTCCAGGCAATGGAAGCTCTTGTTCATAACCTTAACACCATGCATTCCAGAGCAGGCGCTCAGGTTCCGTTCAGTTCCATTAACTACGGAACCGACACCACTCCCGAAGGCAGACTTGTTATAAAGAATATCCTTAAAGCAACCGAAGCAGGTCTCGGAAACGGCGAAACCCCCATTTTCCCGATCCATATCTTCAAAGTTAAAGAGGGAATCAACTATAACCCCGGCGAACCCAACTATGACCTCTTCAAACTTGCCTGCAAAGTCAGCGCAAAACGCCTTTTCCCGAACTTCTCC
>JAZUAX010000060.1:0-2255 GCA_045638185.1 Oscillospiraceae bacterium
ACCGGCCTCGCAACCGGAACCTTGATAGGCTTAAAAGTCTTAGCGATGTAACGGTCGCACCCGTTGTATCTACTGCAATTTTCAACACACTGCTCGCAGAATGAACTTCGAAACGGATACTGTGCTGTTGCCTCACACCGACCGGCAATTCTCTGAAGCTTTTCTCCGCCCTACTCTTTCTGCTCAAACGCATTTAGTTGGCTATGAAATTATGTAACTTATACTACCAATATTCAGCGGAAAAGTCAAGTGTTTTTCTGCTTTTTAGTAAATTCTTTCTTATTGTTTTTTGAATTTTTATTCATTCTGTTTTTGTCGAAAGGTTTTTTATCGAAACTCTTTTTTTCAAAAGTTTTTTTATCAAAACTTCTTTTATCAAAAGTTTTGTTTTCTTTTCTGACAAGAAGAACGACTGTTTCGCAGTGGTCGGTAAATGGGAACATATCCACCGGCTGAATTTTCTTTACATCATAACCATTTTTGGTAATAAATTCAAGGTCTCGGGAAAGGGTTACCGGGTTGCAGGAAACGTAAACAAGTTTTTTGGGAGCAAGGGTTTTCACCGCGGTAAGGAATTCTTCGGTACTTCCCGCTCTCGGCGGATCCATGAAAACAACGTCAGCTTTTTCGCCCTGTGACGCAAGTTTTACCATAAAATCGCCTGCATCACCTTTGAAGAATTCGATGTTTTCGATTTTATTTTCCTTTGCATTCATTCTTGCATCGCGAACGGCATTTCCGTTAAGTTCAACACCAATCACGTTTTTTGCGTGCTTTGCGGCAACCATTCCTATGGTACCGATTCCGCAATAAGCATCAATTACGCTTTCTTTTCCGGTAAGACCGGCAAACTCTATCGCTTTGTTATAAAGTACTTCTGTCTGGAGCGGGTTGATCTGGTAGAAAGAACTGGGAGAAATTCTGAAACGGCATCCGCAGAGTTCATCGGTGATAAAGCCTTTTCCGTAGGAAACCTTTTCTCTTTCGCCGAGGACCATACTTGTTTTTTTATCGTTTATATTTACCACAACGGTGGTAATTTCCGGGTGGAGCTTAAGTAGTTCCTTCACAAAGTTATTTCCCGAAGGGAAAATATGCGTTCCGAGAACAAGAACAACCATAATTTCGCCGGTTTTGATTCCGCGGCGAACAAGAACATGGCGCAAAAGGCCTTTTCTGCTATCCTCGTTGAAAGGTTCCATTTTAAATCCTTTGAGGAGACTTTTAATGGTTCTGATGATTTCCTGACATTTCTCATCCTCAATAAGGCATTTATCCACCTGAACGATATAATGGGTTCCTTCAGAATAAGTTCCGCAGATTATATTTCCCTTTCTATCTTTTCCAAAAGCAGCGGTTACCTTGTTGCGGTAAAAACAAGGGTAACGCATTCCGATTATTCTATCAACTTTTCCGAATCTTCCGAGAAGTTCTTCTTCGTTTTTTTGTTTTATCTCAAGCTGTTCCGGATAAGGCATTCCGGTATAGCGGCAGCCGCCGCATTTTTTTGCAACAACGCATACGCTTGGCACAAAAACACATCCTTCAAACAAGATTTTTCCATTAAAAATTATAACATAAGACTGCTCTTTTTACAACAAAAAGCGGCGGTTAAAAACCGCCGCAAGCCATTATTTTTCAAGTTCTTTCGCAAGGCTTTCGATAACACCTTTTCGGGTAATTATTCCGCAGAAAACACCACGTCCATCAACTATCGGAACAAAGTTCTGGTTTGAAACCGCCACGATAACATCTTCCTGCTCCGCCGCGATTAAAAGAGAAGGGCAAAAATCTTTTCGGATAATATCTTTGATCAGATAGGATTCGTGATCTTTCATTTCTGCGCTTTTGATTTTCATAATGTGACGGAGAAAGTCGCCTTCGGTAACAGTTCCGGCATAAATTCCGTTTTCGTCCAGCACCGGAACAGCCGTGTAACCATAGCGATTGAATTTTTCAAGTCCCTGGCGAACCGTGTTGTTTTCAAGCAGAAACGCCGCTGATATTTTTGGAATCATAATTTTTGCGATATTCATAATGCCTCTCCTTTTTGGGTGAAGGGGTTTGATGTTTTACAATAACATTATACTATATTTCATAACGTTTTTGGTAAGAAAATCAGAATATTTTGTAAAAAAATCTTTAAATTTTAAGCGGGACAATTTTTTCAAAATTTTCTTGACAAAGCTTATCTCTTTTAGTATAATAATAAAGCTATCGAGGTGTAGCGCAGGTGGTAGCGCGCCAGTTTCGGG
>JAZUAX010000061.1:0-45512 GCA_045638185.1 Oscillospiraceae bacterium
TGGCCGAAGGTATCCGCAAGATTATGAACGCTGATATCGGCGTTTCCGTAACCGGAAATGCCGGACCCGGCGCAGCGGAAAACAAACCCGTAGGTCTTGTTTTTATCGGCGTTTCAAGCAAAAATTATTCCGCCGTGCTCGAAAATCATTTTGAAGGCAACAGAGTTTCCGTTCGCGAGCAAGCTGCCGATGCGGCACTTTTGCTTGCGCTTTCCGCTGCAGAAAAACTTTAAGGAGGACTGATTATGACAAAATATGTTCTTTTTGACCTTGACGGAACGCTTAACGACCCTTATGAGGGCATTACCGGATGCATAAAATATGCACTTTCCTCCGTTGGGATCGAAGAAAACGACCCGCAAAAGCTCAGAAGCTATATTGGTCCGCCTCTGCGCAACACCTTTGCGCTCTATGGTTTTGATGATGAAAAATGCGAGGAACTTGTTGCAAAATATCGTGAAAAGTTCCTTGTAACCGGAATCCATCAGAACGTTACATATGAAGGCATCCACGAAATGCTCAAAACTCTTCATGAGCACGGATGCAGAATTGCTCTTGCATCCTGCAAGCCCGAAGGTGCCTGCAAAATTATTCTTGAAGAAACCGGAATGCTCAAATATTTTGAAACCGTTTGCGGAGCCACTCTTGATAAAACTCTTGATACAAAACCCGCTATAATCGGTGTTGCTTTAAAGCGTCTCGGCGTTTCCGAAGAGGAACTTGATCAGGTTTATATGGTCGGCGACAGAGATATGGATATGATCGGTGCCCTTGAAAACAAGGTCCATGCTGTAGGCGCCCTCTATGGTTACGGCGGAAAGGAAGAACTTTCCGAAGCGGGAGCAGAATATTTTATTGAAAAACCTCTTGAACTTGTTGAAATAGTTTTGGGAAAGGACGGAGAATAATGGACAAAAACGTAATGTTCACTGAAGAAAAAAGAGCCGAAAGAGTTATGGAAGCTTTGCGTTCCAACAGAATGGAAGCCTATTTTGTAAAAACTTCCGAAGAAGCTGCCGCTCTTGTTAAAGAACTCATCCCCGAAGGTTCTGTCTGCCGCGTAGGCGGTTCCCAAACTTTGCATGAAACCGGAATAATCGAACTTCTCGAAAACGGAAATTACGATTACCGCGACTCCCATGTTGTTCCCGCAGAAGAAGTTGAAACCGCAAGAAGAGAAGCTTTTTTTGCAGATTTCTTCCTTGCAAGCGCAAACGCAATTACTGAGGACGGAGAAATATATAATGTTGACGGAGCAGGAACCCGCGTTGCTCCCATTATTTATGGACCTAAAAATGTAATTCTTGTTGCCGGAACAAATAAAATCGTAACCGATATTGCTGCCGCAGAAGACCGTTTGCGCAATCTTGCCGCCCCGGCAAATGCAAAACGCCTTGGCTGCAAAACTCCCTGCACCGAAACCGGAACCTGCATGAACTGCAAATCTCCCGCAAGGATATGCTGCAGCTATACCCTTCTTGGTTATCAGCGCATTCCTAACAGAATTAAAGTTATCATCGTCGGAAAACATTTGGGATACTAATTTCAAAAAAACTCTTTATTTTATTGCCCGGACATGTTATAATATGTGTTGATACTTTTATAACCCTATGAAAGGACGCATTGTTTTGAAAAAAATCATTCTTTTGGTTCTTTGCTTTATCTTTGTTCTTTCCGGATGTGAAAAACTTGTTAAAGCAGAACCTTATTATAACGAAACCAGAGAAGACGTTGTTCTGAATACCCAGTATGAATATTACTTTACTGACGAAGGAAGCATCCTCTGCGTCTGGGAAAACAAAAGTTCCGAAGATTTATCTTTTTATGATACCTTCGAACTTCATATGCTTGAAGACGGTGAATGGTATAAAGTTTCCAAAGGTGAGGCCGCAAGCTTCAACACCGGTTACACCCACGGAATAGATCCGGAAGGCACATCCAACGCAAGATATGACCTCCGCCTTTATGCAGATTCTCTCAAAGACGGAAAAACCTACAGAATTTCCACCTTCTTCTTCGATGAAAACGGAAATAACTATCAGGTTTATTCCGAATTCACCTGTGACAACGCTCTTGCTGAAGCAGAAATGAAAGAAGTAAGCGACGGAATGTTCTCTCATCGTGAAGACCCCAAAAAAGGCGGTTCTTTTGAGATTTACGAAAAGAAAGACAATTAACAAAAAAGGACGGTTTTTCCGTCCTTTTTATATTGCATTAAGGTTCCAAATGTTTTAAAATTATAGGCAGTTTATTTTTTTCCGGAGGAATTATGTCGTTTTTAGTAAAAGATAAAAATTTTTATAGGGTTCTGTTTTCAATCGCTTTGCCCATTGCTGCACAAAACTTTATAACCTTTACCGTAAGCCTTGCGGACTCCCTTATGCTCGGAAAAGTTGGCGAAGTTGCTCTTTCCGGTGCAAACCTTGCAAACCAGCTTTTCTTCATTCTTATGATAGTAACCTTCGGCGTAACTTCTGCCGCAATGGTTTTTGCTTCTCAGTATTGGGGCAAAGATGATATCTATTCTATGAAGCGCATTATTACAATAATGCTCCGCCTTGCCGCAGTAATAAGCGTTGTTGCTTCCGCTCTTGCTATCTGTATCCCGGAAACCGTTATGAGCTGGTATTCCGATGACCCTGAAGTTATTGCAGCCGGTGCAAGTTATCTCAGAATAATCGGCTGGGCATATCCTTTTTATTCCATTACCAATGCAATGGCCTCGGTTCTTCGTTCTGCTCATATTGTAAAAATTTCGATAGTGATCTATCTTTCTTCCCTTGTTGTAAACGTTTTCCTCAACTGGGTGTTTATTTTTGGTAATCTTGGCGCTCCGGAACTTGGAATCAGAGGCGCTGCAATTGCAACCGCCTGTGCAAGAGTTGTTGAATTTATAATTCTTCTTATCTATCTCATTTTCTTTGAAAAGAAAATTCGTTATACTTTTAAGGATTTTTTCGTTCCGGTAAAAAAATATCTCGATGCATTCCTGAAAACCGGTGCGCCGGTTGTTCTTAACGAAGCCGTCTGGAGCATCGGAACTTCCGTTCTTTCCATGATAATCGGACATATAAGCACCGAATTTGTTTCCGCAAACAGCATTGCAAATATTATCTGGCAATGTGTTTGGGTAGTTGTTTCCGGAATGGGCAACGCAACTGCTGTTGTTATAGGAAACGCGATCGGAAGAGGCGAAAGCAAGGAACTTGTTCTCAACAAAGCAAAAACCATCGTTCTTCTTTCTGCAGTTATGGGTCTTATTTCCGCAATCTTGCTTATAATAATCCGCGGACCTGTAATAAACTTCTACGAGGTTTCCGAACAGACCAAAGCCCTTGCTTATGATCTTATCGTTTCCTACGCAATTATCATCGTTTTCCAATCCATGTCCGTACAGTATGTTGTAGGAATTTTCCGCGGCGGCGGCGATACCAAAACCGCAATGCTTGTCGACGTTCTCTTCCTCTGGACCGTTGCGATCCCTCTCGGTGCAATAACCGGTCTTGTGCTCGGTTGGGCTCCGCCCTTTGTTTATCTGATGCTCCGCTCCGATGAACTTTTTAAGAATATTATGAGTTTCATCCGTCTCAGAAGCGGAAAATGGATAATGGATATAACAGTTCATCCTGCTGAATAAAAAATAATTGCACCCGCATCGCGGGTGCTTTTTTTATTATACTATTGAAAAAATGATGTATTTTTGGCATAATTAAAAGAAAAAAGGAGGATTTTGAAATGACGTATTTTATCGCAGTTTTTGGCTTCATAATGCTTATTTCCGCCTTTGTTTCCTCCTTTCTCCGTCCGGAACTTTCCTTTACTTTTGCTGCCGTTTCCCTTTTAGGATGTGTCGGATTTTTCTTTTTAGGAAACAAAAACAAAAAAGTTCCGGCGCTTTTTGCCGCAATTTTTCTGGGTTTTATAACTGTTGCGGCAAACGTTTCCGGAGAATTATATCCTGCAAAAGCTCTTGACGGAATAACCGCAGAAATTTCCGGCAAGGTTACTGAAATTTCTGCCGGCGGCGGAAACCCTGTTTACACTGTAAAAACCGATTTTGTCGGCATCGAAGACGCTCCACAAAAACTTACAGTTCTTCTTTCCGGCTGGGACGAAAGCTCCGCTTCCGAATATGATATAATTTCCTGCAGCGTAACTTTCCGCATTTTTTCGGAAGATGATATGAGCGAACTCATGGCCAACCGCTCCAAAGGTATTTCTGTCTATGCATATACAAATACCCCAATGGAAATAATCGGGAAGGACAATTCTTCCGCCGGATATTTTATAAATCTTCTTCGCGGAAAAATCTCAGATATAATCTACAAATATTTAATTGATTGGCATGCTCCTTTTGCTGAACAGCTTCTTATCGGAACAAGAGGTGAACTTGAATCCGATATCTATTCTGCATTTCGAAAAAGCGGAATGAGCCATATCCTTGCAATTTCCGGAATGCATATGGTAATAATCGCAGGACTTTTTGAAAAAATTCTTTGGCTTTTCGCCAAAGGAAAACTAAAAAAATTTATAAACCCGATTCTCATCTGCATAACCGGAGCCTATATGTTTATCGGCGGTCTGGGAATGTCCGTTTTACGTTCCGGTTTTATGCTTATAGCTCACTATTTTTCAAAAATTTTCTTTTCTGGTTCAAAATCCTTTGATAACCTCGGAATTGCAATTGTAACAGTTTTGCTTCTGGATCCTACAGCTGCCTGTGATGCAGGTTTTCTTATGTCAACTGTAACCTGCGCTTCCATTATGATTTTTGCTCCGCCGCTGCACTCTCTTGCTGAAAAAACTTTTAAAACCGAGGGCAAACCTTTCGGCAACTTTCTGACAGAGGCAATCTGCGTTTCTTCGGTCGCTTTTCTTGCTGTTTTACCAATTTCCGCATTTGTTTTTGGAGAAATATCTCTTGTTTCCCCTATTTCGAACTTCTTCGCAGGATTTTTTGCTCAATATTCAATAATATTCAGCCTTCTTACGGTAATTTTCGGCTTTGTTCCCTTCCTGGATTTTATTGCCGGAGGAACGGCTTTTCTTGCAATGATCTGCAACGGAATTCTTTTTAAAATTGCTGAGTTTTTTGCCGGTTTTTCTTTTGCCTATATCAAAACCGAAAGTCTTTGGTTTTATATATGGATAATCGGTGCTGCGGCTTTGATTTTTATTCCTGCAATAGTTTCAAAAAGTTTCCGTTATATAAAACATTCCGCCTTAATGTGTGTTTTCGCGCTCCTTTTCGGTTTTCTTCTTGATTTTATTTTCTTCGGAAATGTTTCCGAAATAAAGATAATTCCTCTTGAGCACGGCACCGCAATTTCCTGTTCCGAAGGTAAAAATTCCGTGCTCATAGCTAAAGGTCTTTCTCACAGTGACCGATTCGGCCTTGATTTCAACAGCTCCGATTACGATACTGTTATAAGCCTCGAAGCGGTTTCTTCCGCTGCCGAGCACGATTTTCTGAAATCTGCCGGAGCTTCATCCGCATTTTTGAGCACGGAAGACGCTGCAGAAAATTTTGAATATGCAAAAGTCGTTTCCTCTGGAAAAATCTCTTTTTCCGAGAGCTATTTTATCGAAATTATTCCAGATTCGGCTGTTTCCATTAAAACAAACGGTGTTACGGTGCTATACATTTTCGCAGAATGTGATATAATGGATATAGAACCCGTTTTCCGCCGTACTGATATAATCGTCCTTGAAGATGTTTCTCCTGAAGATTTTCCCGTTCTTAGAAGTGAATATCTTGTTCTTCGGAATTTTGGCGGTTATTACAGCGGAACAAATGAAATTATCGTTCTTAAAAAGGGCGAAGCAAAATTTTTCGCATTTGAAGGAAATTTAAGGAAAGGATGGAATGCCGGATGATCTTCAAGGACATGGAAGAAGTAAGACGCCACTTGCGAATCGGTGTTCCGCTTCCCTGCTATTTTATCGGCGGTACAGATGACCAGAGAAAACGCACCATTGTAAACAAAATAAACAACATGACCACCGAAGGCGGAACAGGTTTTGATACCCACCATTTTTCCGGAAATGTTTCCGCGGATACTGTTGCAGACGCCGCTTTTGAAATAACCTTCGGCGGCGGAAGAAGATGCATAATATGCGAAGATTTTCCTTTCGGAAGCATGGGCGAAAATGAATATAAAAAATTTGAACAGCTTGTTTCCGAAGTTTCCGAAATGGGCGGTTCCACTGTTCTTGTTTTTGCCTTCTATTCCGTTGAAATAGAACCTAAAAAGGATTCCAAATCAAAATCCGAAAGCAAGACCGGAAAGAAAAACCGCATTGAATCCCTTAAAAAACTTATCGATAAAGTTTCCGGCGGCGTTATAAAATGTGAAACGCCTACCCCGGCAGAACTCGGTTCCATGATCGAGAAAACCTGTGCAAAATATAAATGCAGCATCCACCGCGACCTTTGTTCCTATATGATCGAACGCTGCGGAAGCGATTCCGCCCTTCTGATGAACGAAGCCAGAAAGGTTGCTGAATATAAAGGTAGCGGAATAATATCCAAGGCCGATATCGATCTTATGACCTGCGCAACTCCGGACGCAAAGGTTTTTGATCTTTCTGCAAAAATTTCCGCAAGGGACCGAACCGGAGCTTTTTCCGTTCTTCAGGAACTTAGAGAAATGGGTGAATCCGCACCTCTTATCCTCAACATCCTTTCCGGAATATATATCGATATGTTCCGCGCAAAAGCAGCCCGCTCCGCAGGAAAAACAAAGTTCGATATTGCGGCGGATTTCCCGAAAAGTTATCCGAAACCCCGCCAGTTTCTTATTGAAAGAGCTTTGACCTCCCAGAGCAGATATTCTTCCGAAGCGCTTTTACAATGCATAGATACCCTTCTTGATGCGGAACAGCGCATGAAAAGCACCGGTGGCGACGGAGATATAATCCTCGACGAAACCGTTGCAAAACTTTTCTCCATAAAATAACGGAGGATTCATGGAAAATTCACAAAGTCGTATTAAAATAAAGGAAACCATAGTGGTCGAAGGCAAATATGACAAAATCCGCCTTGCCCCGCTTTTTGATGCAAATATAATCGAACTGGGTGGCTTCCGTATTTACAACAACAAGGATCGCCTTGCCCTGATCCGAAAAATTGCAGAAAAAAACGGAATTATAATTCTTACTGATTCGGATTCCGCAGGTTTCCGGCTGCGCCACTATCTTTCTTCCGCAATTCCCAAAGCCAATATAAAAAACGTTTTTATTCCGGATGTTTCCGGAAAGGAAAAACGAAAAGCAAAACCGGGCAAGGAAAATCTTATCGGCGTTGAAGGAATGACAACCGAGGTTCTGCTTTCTGCTTTTAAAAAAGCCGGAATTGACCCGGAAAACGGAAGTTCCGAAAGGACCGAACCTTTAAGTAAAGCTTTTCTTTACGAAATCGGACTTTCCGGAGGAACAAATTCTTCCGAAATCCGAAAAAAAATCTGCGAATTTTATTCTCTTCCAAAAATGCTTTCCGCAAATTCCCTTGCGGAAATCCTTCCTATTATAACCACAAAAGCGGAACTTCTTTCCGCAATTGAAAAAATAAACGAAAACTGAAAGGGGGCGCCGCAATTGGATTTTGGAAGCCTTACATTTTTATATCTCTTTTTGCCGGCGTCACTTATAATTTTCAATATTGTTCCTAAAAAACATAAAAACGCTGTAATCGCTGCTGTTTCTGCGGCTTTTATTGCTTTTTCCCAGCCTGATAATTTCCTTTTACTTTTTGCGGATATTCTCCTGCAGTTTGTTCTTTCGGAAGCAATGTTCCGTTTTTCTGAAAAAACGCTTCGCAGAAAAGCCGTGCTTATTTCTTCAATAATACTCAACTGCGCAGCGATCGTTTTTTCCTCTGTTCAAAGCCAGCTTTCCGAAGATTTCGCACCTTTTGCGGCAATGGTAATTTCTTTTACTGCAATCGGATATTTTGTCGATGTTTATAAAAACGAGGCTGAACCGATCCGTTCTTTCACCGATTTTGTGGTTTTCCTTGCTTTTTTCGGAAAACTTTCAAGAGGTCCCCTTATCCGCGCAAAAGATATCAAAAATCTTTCCAACAGCGAAAGTTTTTCCCTTTCAGAAACCGGAAGCGGACTTTATCTTTTCCTTCGCGGACTTGCAAAATTTGTTATTCTTTCTGCCCCTTTTACCCAACTGCACGAAAAACTTTCCGCCGCAAACTCCGAAGAAATTTCCGTAATCGGCGCATGGCTTGGAATGGTTGTTTTTTCGATGATGATATTCTTCGACCTCTCCGGATTCTGCGATATGGCCAGAGGTCTTGGAAAATGTTTTGGAATGGAACTTCCAAAAAACTTTTATTTCCCCTTCCAAAGCCCCTCCGTTTCGGATTTCCTTGACCGTTTCAACATGACCGTAACCGGATTTTTCCGTCATTATGTATATGACGTTCTCCGAAACGATAAAAATTCCCGCCCACAGTTTATTGTAAACACCCTGCTTATAACAATGCTCTGCGGAATCTGGTTCGGAATAGAAATGAACTTCATTTTCTGGGGACTTTACATTGCTGCATTTATTATAATCGAAGAATTTTTCCTTCTCCGATTCCTGAGAAAAATACCTCCGTTTTTTGCAAGAGTATATACTTTTGCCGTAACAATGTTTTCAATGGTCATTTTCTCAACTTCAGATATAGATTCCATCTTCATATCTTTCAGAGCAATGTTCGGAATCGGCGCTTCTGTTATAACCGATTCCGTTGCATATCTGGTTTCTCAGAACATGCTTCTTCTTTTTGTCGGAGCATTTTTCCTGATAAGCGCTTTCAGCATGTTCGTGCAGTATCTCAGCAAAAAATTCCCGAACTTTTTCGGAATTTTTGCAGTTCTCGAAAGCTTTGCCCTTCTGACTCTTATAACCGCAGAACTTATCTGAATTTTTCCGAAACTTTTTTGAAAGGAGGTTTCTGTTTATGAAAAAATTTGCTTCATTTATGATAATCGCAATGATCCTCTTCCTGAGCGTTTCTACTGTTATAAATATTTTTTCGGCAGAAAACCTTCCTTCCGAAGGAACACTGTTTGAAAAAACAGAAGCCGCTTTTTCGGAAAACATTCCTTTCCGCGAAGAACTTTCCAATCTTATGGACGGAATCCGCTATTTCTCCGGGGTAAGACATTTCGGAGATATCTACATCGGTTCCGGCGGAAGCCTTTTAAAGGAAATTGAACGCCCAACTTCCCGAATCTATTCGGCTGCAAAAAACTATATACTCAGTTTTGCTGAAAAAAATCAGCTTAAACCCTATTTTATGCTTGTCCCCACTTCAGTTGCCGTTCTTCAACAGGAAATCGACAGTTTTGCTCTTCAGGACATATTAAATCAGCGAAATATGATAAACCGCATGTATTCCGAATTCGATTCCAACGTCCGCACGACCGATATTTTCCAGACTCTTTATGACCACAGAGACGAATATATCTATTATCACACCGAAGACATTCCAACTTCTCTCGGAGGATATTATATTTACGGCGAACTTTGCAGCAGACTTGGTATTGAACAGAACACAATGGAAAAATTTGCAGCATCTTACGTTGCGCGCGATTTTTACGGAAGCCTTGCTACCGATTTTTTAAAGCCTTATGCTTCGCCGGATTTTATTTCTCTTTATGAATATGTCGGAGAAAACAAACAAATTATAATTGAAAGAAAATTTTCCGACGGAACTTTCCGCATGTCCGAAAATATTTTTGTCCGTAATGAAAATATGTTCACCGACAAAACGGATATGATATTCGGCGGAATTCCTCACGTTATGGAAATAACTTCTGCGGAAAGCCAAGGAGAAAGAACTTCCATCCTTATTTTCGGTGACAAAAGCGCCAAAAGCTGGCTTCCTTTCCTTGTTTCGAATTATGGAAGAATAACTTTTGTCGACCTGGATTCCTCTTCGGAAGAACTTCTTTCCGCAATTTCCGCAAAAGATTATGACCAGATTCTTTTTGCATACAGCACCGCCGCCTTTTCAAAAGGCGTGAACTTTGAAAAACTTGAATTTATCGGATAAAAAAATCCCCGGCCTCAAAAGGTCGGGGATTTTTATTTAACTGAAAAAATCAGAAATTATTCTTCGTTTTTCATTTTTGCGAAGCATTCGCTGCAGTAAACAGGGCGATCTTCTCTGGGTTTGAAAGGAACTTTTGCTTCGCATCCGCAAGCAGCGCAGGTGGTAGTGTACATTTCTTTCTGGGTTTTGATTTTGTTTTTGCGTACATCACGGCATTCTTTGCAGCGCTGGGGTTCGTTTACAAATCCGCGTTCTGCATAGAATTCCTGTTCTCCTGCAGTGAAAGTAAATTCTTTTCCGCATTCTTTGCAAACTAAGGTTTTGTCTTCGTACATGTTTTTACCTCTTTTTTGAATAAATGTATTTGCCCTTGGTTTACCACAATCGCCTTCAAAAAACACGTTGCCGGGGTGCCACGGAGCATTCGTATATCCAGTCTTTCAAGACCGCATACCAAAAATAATTAAGTTTCCGGACCTATTTCCGCCCGGAGTTTTTTTCGGACCCGCGAAAGTGCGTTTCCGATGGATTTTTCGCTTTTATAAAGTTTTTCACCGATTTCTTTATATGAAAAACCGCCGAGATAAAGCCGGAGAACTTCCAGTTCAAATTTCGAAAGAACTTCAAAAATCCGCTTTTTCATATTGAAAAAAGTTTCTTTTTCAATCCAATCGGTTTCCGGTTCTTTTTCCGAAGCAAGGCTTATATCCTCTATCGGAACATAATCCACCATTGCGAAATTTTTTGCTTTTTTCCCGCTTTGTAAAATCGAATATATGTGGTTTCTTATGCAAACAGAAGCAAAAGTTCTGAAACTCGCTTCCTTTTTTTCATCATAAGAATGGAGCGCATGGAGAAAAGCCACAACGGATTCCTGATAGATATCCTCGTTTTCGTAGCCAAGTTTCTTTGCTTCGGCAAGAACGTTTTTCGGGATATAGGCGCAAAGATGCAAAAGTTTTCCAAAATCATTATAATCTCCGCCGCGGATTTTTTCCGCCATTGCTTCGATCGAGCTTTTGTTTTCGCACATAAAGGAACGCCATCCTATCAAGACCAATTGAATAATATTTTACCACAATATCCGAATAAGTCAAGCGTTAGAACAACAATCGTTGTGATTTTCAACAATTTGCACTAAAATATCAACTTTTATGCTCAAAGATTTATCTTGGCTAATTTGCAGATCTTTTATTTATTTAGCGCAATATTTTACTCTTTTTGTGGATTTATATAATTCTTTCTGTTATAATGTTGTTAATAATATGCATTTTTACGCAGAAAGGATTTTTTATTATGGAAAAGAGGAAAAAACGCTTTGGTGACCGTTACGACGGATACCGTGTCCGTTCATTGTCGCCGATGTCCTATGTTTCTCCGTTCATTATGAAAACGAGAAACGATTCTTCAAACCTTTTCAACGGATCTGTTGAGCTTGGCCGAATTGAAAATTACATAAAGAAAAAACGCCGCGAGGACGGACTTTCCGGATTTGGATTTCTTCATGTTATGATTGCTTCTTATGTAAGGCTTGTTTCCCAGAAACCCGCAATGAACCGTTTTATTGCAGGTCAGAGAATTTATCAGGCCGGAGAAGACATTGTCGTTTGCATGATGGTAAAAAAGAGCATGGAACTCAATGCCCAGGAATCCGCAATCAAAGTAACTTTCAAACCGGATGACACTGCAGAAGACGTTTACCACAAAATGGAAGTAGCTATTGAGGAAGCAAGACAGGAAGGAGATTCCAACCTTTTTGACGTTGTTGCAAAAATAATCAACTTTTTGCCCGCTCTTTTAATCCGTCTTCTCATCTCTCTTCTTGAATTCATGGATTATTTCGGTTTCATGCCGAAAATTATCCACAAAGCTTCTCCTTTCCACTGCAGCATGTTCATTACAAACCTCGGTTCCCTCGGAATTCCGCCAATTTATCATCATCTTTATAATTTCGGAACCTGCCCCATTTTCTTTGCATTCGGTGCAAAACGCACAGCTCTCGAGCTTCAGAAAGACGGCAGCGTTGAAAAACATAAATATGTTGATTTCACCGTTGTTTCCGATGAACGTATTACCGACGGCCATTATTATGCAAATGCATTTAAACAGATGGATTGGATCCTTCGCCACCCGGATATTCTTGATGAAAAACCCGAACAGATAATTTCCGATATTGACTGATTTTTGGAGGTCAGAATAATGAAACTTAACTATAAACGCACCCTTCTCGTAGGCCTTGCCTTCCTTTCCATAAGCACTTTCTGGCAGGCTTATGACGGGATCATTCCGCTTATACTCAAAAACACCTTCGGAATCGGCGAAGGAGCCACCGGCCAAATTATGGCAATCGACAATATGCTTGCCCTTATCATGCTTCCGCTTTTCGGTTCCCTTTCCGATAAAACCCATACCCCCCTTGGAAAAAGAACTCCCTATATTATTTTCGGAACCACCGTTGCTGTAATCAGCATGTTGTTCCTCCCCTATTTTGACAATACCGAAAACCTTCTCGGTTTTGCTCTTTGCCTCGGTCTCACTCTTCTTGCAATGGCAACCTATCGTTCTCCTGCGGTTTCCCTTATGCCTGACGTAACCCCCAAAAAACATCGCAGCAAAGGCAACGCAATCATCAACCTCATGGGTGCTGTTGGCGGCGTTATTTCTCTTGCACTTATCAGCGTTCTTGTTCCGAAAGAAGGAAAACCCAATTTCTTCCCGATTTTTGCAATCATCGCCTGCATCATGGTCGGCGCTGTTGTTATCCTTGTTCTCACAATCCGTGAAAACAAACTCGTTAAAGAGATGGAAGAAACAGGCGGTTATGAGAGTACCGAAGCAGAACTCAACCAGGAACTTTCCAAAGGCAAGAAAATGCCGAAAGATGTTCTCAAAAGCCTTATCTTCATGCTCGGAACCGTTGCATTCTTCTTCTTCGGCTATAACGCAGTCACCACTTTCTTCAGCCTTTATATGAGCAATTTCCTTGAAGTCAAAGGCGGCGGCTACGCAAACTATCTTATGGTCGCAACCGTTTGCTCCATAATTTCCTATCTTCCTTCCGGTATTATCGCAACCAAATTCGGACGCAAAAAAGCTGTTATGATCGGTCTTTCCGTAATGGCTTTCTGCTTCCTTATAATGTCCTTCTTCAGAACCGCCGGCGTACACCTTATTCCGTTCTTTGTAATAATCGGTTTCGGCTATGCCTGCGTAATTGTAAACACTTTCCCGATAATCTGGGAAATGAGCCAGGGCTGCGATATCGGTAAATATACCGGTTATTACTACACCGCTTCCATGGCGGCGCAAATCGTAACCCCTATGCTTGTCGGTGAAATTATCGAAAGCCTTGATAATTACGGAGTCCTTTTCCCCTATGCCGTAATTATGGAAGCAATCGCATTCCTTCTTCTGCTGCAGGTCAAACACGGCGACAGCAAACCTGTTAAACAGAAAGCAAGCCTTGAAGCGCTTGACGTAGGTGATGACTGATGATTGAAAATCCCGTGCTCACCGCCATTGTTATGGTGCTCATAATCATTTTTCTTCTCATCGCCTGCGCTTTTGTCTATATGACAACCCCGAACAAATTCCGCTTTTTCGATATGCCCGTTGCTTATTGCCACAGAGGATTCTGGGACGAAAAGCTTCCGGAAAACAGCATTCCTGCTTTTGAAAAATCTGCAGAATGCAACATCGGAGTTGAACTTGACGTTCAGCCCACCAAAGACGGAAAAATAGTTGTTTACCATGACCTTAACCTCAAACGTCTTTGCGGAGTTGACAAAGCTCTTTCCGAACTTACCTTCGAAGAACTTTCCGAACTTCGCCTTAAAGAAACCGAAGAGAAGATCCCGCTTTTCAGCGATGTCCTCGAGGTTCTTGGCGAAGTTCCGGTCTCCTGCGAAATCAAAACCGCCGGAGCTGCTTTTGATGCAGATTTCCTCGAAGGAGTTTATCAGCTTCTTAAGGAATATAAAGGTGATTTCAACGTAATAAGTTTCAACCCTTTTGTTCTTGAATGGTTTAAAAATAACCACCCCGAAGTTATCCGCGGTCAGCTTTCCGCCGGAAACGGCCACCTTGGAGTCAAAGGTTTTCTTGGATGGGCGCTTGCTAACCTTCTTCTCAATTTTAAAGCCAGACCGGATTTTATCTCCTATAAATGGGACGACAGAAGCCTCGGCTTTCTTTTGAACCGTTTTTACGGAACAAGGCTTTGCTGCTATACCGTTCACTCCATGGAAGAAGTTGAAAAAGCCGCTTACGAAGGTTTTTCCACCTTTGTAGGTGAAAATTTCGATATAACAGAGGTGTAAAACTTTTGAAAAAAGACGATAAAACCAACGTTATGCGCATTCTGGACCAGAAAAAACTTTCCTATATTCCCCATGGATACGAAATCGAGGAAGGCGCTCCCTGCGATGCAGTAACCGTCGCCGGACTTATTGGAAAAGATATTTCCGAAGTTTATAAGACGCTTGTGCTCAAAGCCGGAAAAGGAAACTTCTATGTTTTTGTTGTTCCCGGTGCCGCAAGATTGGATTATAAAAAAGCCGCAAAAGCCGTTGGCGAAAAAAGCGTTGCTATGGTCCTTTCGGCGGATCTTCTTGGACTTACCGGTTATATCCACGGCGGATGTTCCCCTATCGGAATGAAAAAACTTTTTCCTACCGTTTTCCATGAAGCAGTTCTTGATTTAAAAACCGTAACCGTAAGTGCAGGAAAAATCGGAAGACAGATTGAAATCGAACCTTCTCTTCTGATTTCTCTGGTAAACGGAAAAACAGCCGACATTATAGTTGAAGAATAATATTATATTATAAGCGGTGTACCCTTCGGTACACCGCTTTTTTGTTAAAATGTGTTAAAAACATTGTTTATTTCGACACGATTAGCACTCAAATATAAAAAGTGCTAAAAATTTGTGAATTTTTTGTATATTCGCTTGACAAGGGGGAAAATATCAGTATAATATAGTTGTTGGCACTCGATATATATGAGTGCTAAATCAAAAAACAATAAGTGAAGGAGGAAAGCTGTAAGAATGTTTTTTGACGACCGAAAGAAAAGAATCCTTTCCGCAATAGTTGAAACATATATACGAACCGGCGAACCGGTCGGTTCAAAAACGCTTTCCGAATTCCCGGAAATTTCCGTTTCTCCCGCAACAGTAAGAAACGAAATGGCCGCGCTTTTTGAAATGGGTCTTCTGGAACAGCCCCACACCTCCGCAGGAAGAATTCCTTCCCACCTCGGCTACAGAGCTTACATCGACAGCCTGATGCGTGTAAAACCTCTTACGGACGATGAGAAGGACGGAATCGACGCTTTGTTCAACGTAAGCGATCCGGATCCGGATAAACTCCTTGCGGATTGCGCTGAAACCCTCGCGGAATATACCGGCTGCGCAACCGTTGCCATGACCACGACCCCGAGCTATGTTACGGTCGAACACATCGATATCGTCCCTGCGGACGAAACAACCGTTGTTCTTCTTGTAATCGCTTCCAACGGCGTTGTTAAAAGCAAGGTCTGCAGACTTGGCTTCAGAGTAAACACCGGAATAGCGGATTTCTTCAGAAAATTTGCAAACGACCGCTTCTGCGGACATACTCTTAAGGAAATAAGCGCAGAATTCATGAACGCCGTTTCCGTCCAGCTCGGAGAATATTCCGGGGTTTTCAATCCGCTTATCGTTGGAATTTACGAACTCTGCAAGGAAGTTTACGATGGCCAGTATTATCTCGGCGGTCAGGAAAAGCTTCTTACTTACAACGAATATTCCGACAGAGCTCTCGAAATCATGAAGCTGATTTCAAAACGCGATAAACTCGGCCCGGTTATCGGAAACAACCCTTCCGGCGTAACGGTTTTCATCGGAAAGGAAAACAGCCTTTCTCAGCTTTCCGGAAGTTCGCTTCTTGTTGCAAGGTTCTCGATCGGTGAAAACGATTGCGGAACGATCGGTCTTATCGGACCGGTAAGAATGGATTATTCAAGGCTTATTCCCCACCTTGAATATTTTGCTGAAAAACTCGGCACACTGCTTTCTATAACATATCAAAGAAAAACAGGTGATGAAAATGGATAAAGAAAAAGTAACCCCCACAGAAGAGCAGACCGAAGTTCCCGCAGAAAAAACGGAACTTGAAAAACTTTCCGAAGAGCTTGAAACCCTTCAGAAAGCAAAAGATGAACTTTATGACAAATATCTCCGCACTCTTGCTGAATATGATAACTTCCGCAAACGCAGCCAGAGAGAAAAAGACGCCATCTATGGCGACGCAACTGTTGATGCTGTCAAAAAGCTTCTCCCCGTTCTTGATAACTTTGAAAGAGCTCTCAACTATGAATGTAAGGATGAAGAATTCAAAAAGGGAATCGCTCTTATCCAGAACACTCTCGTCGAAGTTTTCGATAACCTCGGTGTAAAAGAAATCCCTGCTATGGATCAGCAGTTTGACCCCAATCTTCACGAAGCAGTTATGCACATCGACAACCCTGCTTATGAAGAAAACATTGTAACCGACGTTTACAGAAAAGGCTATATGCTCGGCGACAAAGTTATCCGTCATACCATGGTTGTTGTTGCAAACTGAATTAAATTTGTTAATTAAAGCAAAACTTTTTAATATAATCAATCTTGTAAATTTTTAACTTAATTGGAGGAATATATTATGGCAAAAATTATCGGTATTGACCTTGGTACCACCAACTCCTGCGTAGCAGTTATGGAAGCAGGCGAAGCTGTTGTTATCCCTAACCCCGAAGGCGCAAGAACCACCCCTTCCGTTGTCGGTTTTTCCAAAACCGGTGAACGTGTAATCGGCCAGGCAGCAAAACGTCAGGCTGTTACCAACCCCGAAAGAACCATCACTTCCATCAAACGCCACATGGGCAGCGAATATAAAGTAAACATCGACGGAAAAGGTTACACCCCCCAGGAAATTTCCGCAATGGTTCTCCAGAAGCTCAAAGCTGATGCAGAAGCATATCTCGGCGAAACCGTAACCCAGGCTGTTATCACCGTTCCCGCATATTTCACCGACGCACAGCGCCAGGCAACCAAAGACGCAGGCAGAATCGCAGGCCTTGAAGTAAAACGTATCATCAACGAACCCACCGCTGCAGCTCTTGCATACGGTGCAGACAAAGAAGATGACCAGAAAATCATGGTATATGACCTCGGCGGCGGTACCTTCGACGTTTCCATCATCGAAATGGGCGACGGCATTCAGGAAGTTCTTGCAACCGCAGGTAACAACCACCTCGGCGGCGATGACTTTGATGACAGACTTATCAACTATCTCGCAGATCAGTTCAGAATGGAAAACGGCATTGATCTTCGTTCCGACAAAATGGCAATGCAGAGACTTAAAGAAGCTGCTGAAAAATGCAAAATCGAACTTTCCGGCATGACCCAGGCAAACGTAAACCTTCCCTTCATCACTGCAGATGCAACCGGCCCGAAACATCTTGACGTCAACGTTTCCAGAGCTAAATTCAACGAGCTCACCGCAGACCTTGTTGAAGCAACCATGGGACCGGTTCGCCAGGCTCTTTCTGACGCAGGTCTTAAAGCTTCCGAACTCGATAAAATCCTTCTCGTCGGCGGTTCTTCCAGAATTCCCGCTGTTCAGGAAGCAGTTAAAAACATCACCGGCAAAGATCCTTTCAAAGGCATCAACCCCGACGAATGCGTAGCAATCGGCGCAGCAATCCAGGGCGGTGTTCTTTCCGGTGAAGTCAAAGGTCTCGTTCTCCTCGACGTAACTCCTCTTTCCCTCGGTCTCGAAACCCTCGGCGGAGTTTTCACCAAAATCATTGACAGAAACACCACCATTCCCGCAAAGAAATCCCAGATCTTCTCCACCGCTGCAGACGGCCAGACTTCCGTTGAAGTTCATGTTCTTCAGGGTGAACGTGAAATGGCAAGAGATAACAAATCTCTCGGTATGTTCCATCTCGATGGCATTATGCCCGCTCCCAGAGGTATTCCGCAGATCGAAGTAACCTTCGACATCGATGCAAACGGCATCGTTCACGTAAGCGCAAAAGACCTCGGCACCGGAAAAGAACAGCACATCACCATCACCTCTTCCACCAACATGAGCAAAGAGGATATCGAAAAAGCTGTTAAAGAAGCAGAACAGTATGCAGAGCAGGATAAGAAACACCGCGAGGAAATCGACACCCGCAACGCAGCTGACCAGATGGTATATCAGTCCGAAAAAACCATCAAAGATCTCGGCGACAAACTTTCCGCAGATGACAAATCCGGTCTTGAAGCAAAAATCAATGACCTTAAAGAATCCCTCAAAGGCGAAGATATCGAAGATATCAAAGCAAAACAGAAAGCTCTTGAAGAAAAATTCTACGAAGTTTCCGCAAAAGTTTACCAGCAGGCAAACCCCAACGGTGCTGAAGGCCAGCCCGGATGTGACGGAAACTGCGGCGATTGCTCCGGCCACGGCGCAAACGGCGACGGTTATGTTGACGCTGATTACAGAGAAGTTAACGATAACTGATAATTCCAAAACTTAAAAAAACTATCTGTTTCTGCGCAGGGGTTTTCCTCTGCGCAGAAAGTGCTATACATAAAGAAAAGTAAGGTGATGCAAAAATGGCGGATAAGCGCGATTATTACGAAGTTCTTGGCGTTGAAAAAGGCGCAACCGACGACGAAATAAAAAAAGCCTACCGCAAAATGGCAAAGCAATATCATCCGGACCTTAACCCGGACGATAAGACCGCAGAAGCAAAATTCAAGGAAGTAGGCGAAGCCTACGAAGTCCTTTCCGATAAACAAAAACGCGACCGTTATGACAGATTCGGTCACGCAGGCGTTGATCCGAACTATGGCGCAGGTCAGGGCGGTTACGAACGCTATCAGCAATATGGCCACGGCGATTTCGGTGACTTCGGCGATATCTTCGGTGATATCTTCAGCGGATTCGGCTTCGGCGGCTCCACAAAGACCCGTAATCCTAACGGCCCTATCAGAGGCAACGACACCCAGGTCCGCATTCAGCTCACCTTTATGGAGGCTGTAAAAGGCTGTAAAAAGGAAATTCCGACCCAGCGCCTTGAACGCTGTTCCGATTGTTCCGGAACCGGTGCGAAAGCCGGAACCACCCCGGAAACCTGTCCGGAATGTGGCGGCAGCGGCCAGGTCCGTGTTCAGCAACGCAGCCCCTTCGGCGTTATCCAAACCGTTAAAGCTTGTTCCCGCTGCGGCGGAAAAGGCAAGGTTATAAACGACCCCTGCAAAACCTGCAACGGAATGGGCAGAGTTCGTCACAACAGAAAAATCACTGTTGATATTCCCGCCGGAATTGATAACGGACAGACTTTTGTTGTTCGCGGAATGGGCGATGACGGCACAAACGGCGGTCCTTCCGGCGATCTTAATGTAACCGTTTCCGTAAAGGAAGATCCGATCTTCCAGCGCGAAGGTTTTGACGTCTGGGTAGATATCCCCGTGACCTATGCCCAGGCTGTTCTCGGTGATGAAATCGTTGTTCCCACCATCGATGGAAAAGTTTCCTACAACATTCCCGAAGGAACCCAACCCGGAACCACCTTCCGCCTCCGCAACAAGGGCATTCAATATGTAAACAACCGCGGACGCGGCGACCAATATGTAAGAGTTAATATCGAGGTTCCCACAAACCTTTCCGGAAAACAGAAAGATATGCTCCGGGACTTTGATTCCTCCACAAGCGATAAAAACTACGCAAAACGAAAAAGCTTTTTTGACAAAATTAAAGACGCATTCAAGGGAGATTGAGAATGGAAACCTGGAACGAACTTACAGTAAAAGTTAAAACCGAAGATACCGCAAGAGCAAGCGACGTATGCACCGTTATTGCGGATATGGGCATTTATGTTGAAGATTACAGTGACCTTGAAAACGTTGTATGGAACATCGCCCACGTTGACCTTATCGAACAGGAGCTTCTTGAACGCGACCGCACCCATTCCCTCATCCACGTTTACATCAAACAGGAAAAAGATGCTCTTGAATGCGTTGAATTCATCAAGGCAAGACTTGATGCAGAAGGAATTGAATACGAAACTTCCATTGTCGGCGTCAACGAAGAAGATTGGGCAAACAACTGGAAACAATATTACCACACCCAGAGAATCGGCAAACGCATTGTTGTAACTCCTTCCTGGGAAGAATATACTCCTTCCGGCGACGATGTTCAGATGCGTCTTGATCCCGGCATGGCTTTCGGCACCGGAACCCATGACACGACCCGTCTTTGTCTTGAACTTCTTGAAGAATGCGTAACCCCGGAAACCCGTATTCTTGACGTTGGCACCGGAAGCGGAATTCTTTCCGTCGGCGGCGTTCTTCTTGGTGCGCCTTCCGCTCTTGGTGTTGACATTGACCCTGTTGCGGTAAAAGTTGCGAACGAAAATGCCGAAATCAACGAAGTTACTGAAAAAACCGAATTTGTTTGCGGTGACCTTACCGACAAAGTCCACGGAAAATTCGAAATTGTAACCGCAAACATTGTTGCTGACGTAATTATTCGTCTTTTGAGCACCGTTAAAAATTACCTGCTCAAAGGCGGTGTGCTCATTGTTTCCGGAATTATCGACACCCGTGCCGACGAGGTTGAAAATGCCTGTCACGAAGCCGGTTTTATCACCGAAAAACGTCTTGAGCACGGCGGTTGGGTAGCAATCAAGCTTCGTTATTGATTTTGAGCATCGAAAGGAGAAACACTTATGAAACCTTCTGACGAACTTAAAGAGGGCACTCTTATTCTTTATAACAAACACCCGAACATTGTTCGCGGAATCACCGCAGATTCCACCAAAAACGCCGTTTTTCTTCTTGTTGAAGATATGATCGACCACGGAATGTACGATGCAAACATCGATGATATTGACTATTGGCCTTCCTGCCCCCATTACAAAATTCTTGATACCATGGAAGTCCTTCTTAAATTTGTCCGCTATGGCGAAGGCACCCTTGTTTTTGCCGAACCTCAGAGCGGAATGTGCATCAACATTCCCCATTTCAACGTAAACCTTGAGGTTGCGGGAATGGATTTTGAATCCGGAAAAGGATATCTTCTCACCTTTGCGGATAAATTCCTCCTCGGCGCAGAAACAATGGTTGAAAAAGAAAAAGAAGACGAAGAATAATAAAAGCAAAAGAAAAGCACCGCCCATTCGGGCGGTGCTCTTTTTGTTTAACCATTATAATGTTCAATTGTAGTTGGTTTGCCATCAAATATAAAAAGTGTCGCCTTATCGGCAGCTGCGGTATAAATATAACCGGTAAATTTTACTTTATCGCCTATATCATAATCCATAAGTATTTCTTTATCTGCAATTTCAACTTCCCATCCATCAACTTCCATACAAGCATTTACTGAATGATTGTAATCTGTGTAAATGCTAGAACCATGTATCTTTGTAATCGTACCTATAACCTCTGCATAAGCACCTTTATAAAGTTCTTCAAATTTTATACTATTATTATAGTGTAAATCCGAAAGTTTCCATCCGCTTATGACCTTCGTTTCTCCATTATTATCTGTAACAAAAGCTTTTGATATGTGATCTGGATATTCTTTTTTATTTCTTATTTCTTCTACTTCACTTTCTTTTGCATATAAACGGTCTGAATAGCTTTCTCTCAATAAATAAAAGCCATTTTCTTCTGTTATTGCAAGTTCTCTTTCATATCCCGAACTATATGTTACTTTAATATTATCATTTTCAATGATTTCCCACATTCCTACACCAACAGAACCGTCCGGTTGAAAATCAAAATCATATTCTCCGTAATACACTTCACTCCATTTTTCAGACGTTAGAAGTTCATCAATTTTAACTTTTTCAGCTTCTGGTTTGGAAGATTCTTCTCGCTGTTCAGAAACTTCATTTCCGCATCCCGTAAAACTCAGAATTATAATTGCCGCAAGTAAAATTTCCAAAAGTTTTTTCATTCTTTATCCCTCCAAAAATTAAAAAAGTGCGCAGCCAAAGCCACGCACTAAAAAACACATAGCTCCAACTGTTGCTACACAATTCTTCGATACAGGTTTACGGTATGCGAAAATAGAGCATGCATTTTTATCGGAAGATAAAAATACATACCGAAACCTGCAAAATATTCGAATTGTGTAGCAAGTCTATTTTATCACCTGTTAATGGAAATAGCAATAGGAATAAAAATCCCTCTGGGAATCCTTTTTATCCCTCTTCCGTCATTTGCTTTACAAATGCCACCTTCCCCTCTGGGAAGGCAAAGAAAGAGCACCGCCCATTCGGGCGGTGCTTCTTATTTTATATTGTTTTATTCTTTTGCTTCGTCAACCATGGACTGAAAAACGGTGGAAAGTTCTTCATATTTATCAACCATGGCGTTAAGGCGTTCGGAATGTTTTGTAATTCCGTCAGCTTCATATTTATCGCGGAGCTCGCTCCATTCTTTCGGATATTTTGCGGTAAGTTCAAGAAGAAGAGCAAAAAATCCATCGTGGTCGAGTTTTCTGGTTCTTGCCTGTTTTTCAGCGGGAAGAATATAGCTTACAAAAACGTCGCTTACCTTCTGTCTTGCGGACATAAGAGCTGCTTCGTTATCCTCGCGGCTTTCGAGAAGAGTTTCGAGAATCTCCTGATTTTCCATTTTTTCTGTCGCAAGATATATTCTCATATCGTCCGCAAGTCTCGGAATAGGTTTCATTTTTATGTCCTCCTTATTTTATGCCGGCCATGATATAGGCACATTTATAAACGTCGCCGCAGCCGAGGGTTATTACAAGGTCGCCGGGTTTTGCGTTTGCAAGAGTGTGCTCTGCCATTTCCTCAAAGGTATTGAACCATACGCTTCCGGGAATCTTTGCGGCAAGATCGGCGGTATATACGTTATAAGTGTTCTTTTCGCGGCTTCCCATAATCTCGCTCATAACAACGTGGTCAGCAACGGAAAGAGCCTTTGCAAAATCGTCCATCAAAAGAGCGGTTCTGGAATAGGTAAAGGGCTGGAAAACCGCCCAGACTTCACCAAAATCCATTTCCTTCGCAGCACGGAGAGTTGCTTCAAGTTCGGTTGGGTGATGCGCGTAGTCATCGGCAATAGTAACTCCGTTTACTTCACCGAGGATTTCAAAACGTCTTCCCGCTCCGGGGAATTTATCGATATGTTCCGCAACCTGTTCCGGAGCCATACCTACGTAAATGCAGGCGGCGGCACAGGCAAGAGAGTTAAGGATATTATGTTTTCCGGGAATTGAAAGTTCAATTTCCGCAATGGGTTCGCCCTTATACATAAGGGTATATCCGGATTTTGCTCCGCCGAGTTTATGAACGTCCTTTGCCCAGTAATCGTTTTTCTCGCTCCAACCGAAGGTAATGATTTCTTTGTCAAGACCTTCAACTGCCTGCATGGTATATTCATCGTCGCCGTTAACAATAAGAGCGCCGGTGCTGTTTTCGGCAAATTTGCGGAAAGATTTTATCGCGCCGTTTATATCACCGAAATAATCAAGGTGGTCGTTATCGATGTTGAGGATAACGGAAATATCGTTGGAAAGTTTGAGGAAGGTATCAACAAATTCGCAGGCTTCGACTACAAAAATATCGCTTTTTCCTGCTCTTCCGCTTCCGCCGAGAGCTTTTACCTTTCCGCCGATGAATGCGCTTGGGTCAAATCCGCCTTCAAGAAGAACCTGGGCTATCATTCCGCTGGTTGTGGTTTTTCCGTGGGTTCCGGCAACGCAAAGAGCTTTGCTGTAGCGGCGGGAAAGAACTCCAAGCATTTCACTGCGTTCAAGGCATGGCACTCCGCTTGCCTTTGCTGCAATAAGTTCCGGGTTATCCGCCATAATTGCGGCGGTATAAACGATGAGATCCGCCCCTTCGATATTTTCCGCCTTCTGGCCGAAGATAACTTCGATTCCCATTTTGCGTTCTATTTTGGTTGTTTCGGTTTCGTTGTTGTCGGAACCGGTTATGTAAAAGCCTTCGTTATGCAGAATCTGCACCATCGGGAACATTCCCGAACCGCCGATTCCGATGAAGTGAAGATGTTTTTTTCCTTTAAGAATATTTTCATCAACTGTCAATGGTTTTCACTCCTTCACAGTTTTTTGCGGCAATACCGCAGAATAATCCTTATATATTATACAGCTAAATGAAGAAAAAAGAAACAGTTTTTTTATTTTCAGTGAATAAAACCGAAAAAATCCTCCCATAATTCTGCTGAAAACATTTTGGGAGGATTTTAAAAATGAACATCACAGATATCCGCATCAGAAAAATTTATGAAAACGAAAGACTTCGCGCCCTTGTTTCCGTAACCATTGACCATGACCTTGCAGTGCATGATTTGAAAGTGATCTCCGGCCCGGAAAGACTTTTTGTTGCAATGCCAAGCAGAAAAGACGAAAGCGGAGTTTTCAGGGACATTGTTCACCCTATTACGCCGGAAGCAAGAAGACTTCTTGAGGATTCTGTGCTCGCAGCCTATGACGAACACATAACCCGCCTTGAAGCGGAAAATGAATTTGAAATGGAATAAAAAAGCTCCCGAAAGGGAGCTTTTTCTTTTACTTTTTGTAGAAATTTATCTTTTTACTACGTTTTGTAGCGAATTATTCAAGATTTTCGATAAATGGCATAATGTATTTTACTCCTTCGTGTTTAAATTCCCAATCGTATGCCATTGCGGTATATGCTTCGTAACCGATTCCTCTTTCTGTCCAGCAGGCTCTTGCCTTGGAGTGATAGTCCTTTTTCGGGTTGTTATGAATGAAATAAACTTCCTTTCCGGAATCGTTTTTTATAATTCTTTCCGTCCATCTTCCCTCTTTTTCAAACGAATTCCAAACAGTTTTTGCAGTTGTTTTTTCTTCTGAAAGGCTTATAAAAACCACTGCATTGACCTGGTTTCCTTTATTGTCGCGGTCGGCAGTAAAATGAATTTCTGCATAAAGAGGGATAAAATTGCCTTCGGCTTCGCTTATTTTTTTACCGATAACCGTAATGTTGCAATGAGAAAGAGAAGTTTCTCCTGCTTTTCTGCGGTTCGCAATTTCATTGACCCCTTCCCTAAGTTCATTACTTAAGCAAAGGTCAAGACCGATATATTCTTCAAGCTCTTCGACAGTATAAACGTTTTTGGGGTCACCGTTATCATAATAGAAGCCCATTGAAGCCCAAAGTTCTTCCCCTTCGGGAAGGATATATTCTTCCCCTTGTGCTTCATAGGTCTGCTGAATACATTTATAATCAAAATTAAGTGCAGCAATAGTATCGGAATAAAATTCCTCGCTCACCTTCTGCGGTTCAATCTTATAGTCAACGCTCATCTCATAAAATTCAACTTCATCCCTGCCTTCAGTGTTATAATAAAGGCGCCAGATGTCATCTTCATCATAAATTTTTGTTTTCTGGGAAGTTGTAATATTACCGACGGCATAAGCCGTTACGGAAAAAACCATAATAAGCACCGCGGCAATAAGCATTTTCCAGCTTCCTTTAAGATGCTTTCTTCTTTTTTCTTCAAAAACAAGAAGGTCGTCGTCAATTCCGTTCATTGCGTTCATCAAATCTTTTTCGTTCATATATCAAAATCCTCCTTTTCAAGTTCTTTTTTAAGGCGTTTTCTAATCCGGAAAAGAATAAGTGAAACTTTGTTTTCGGAACATCCAAAATCCTTTGCAATATTCTTAACATCCTCACAAAGCCAATATCTTTTTATGAACATCTTTCTTTGTTCCTTTGTAAGGGAACGGATGAATCTGTTCAAAAAATCCCGTAACGCAATCAAATCCGCCTGTTGTTCCAAAAGCGGAGCGGGAATTGCTTCCGCAAGTTCATCAAGCTGAATTTTAATTCCGCAGTCGCGTTTTTTTGTCTTTTCCGCTTCAAGCTTTTTCAGAGAAGCGTTTCTCGCAATTTTTCCAAGATAAAGATTGAGATATTCCGGTTCATTTGGCGGAATTGAATTCCATACGGCGGAAAGAACATCGTTCCAGATTTCCTCCGCGTCTTCCCTGCTTCCGAGGATTCTTTCGGCAATTGAAACACAATAGCTTTTATATTTTTCTGCAGTTATTTCAAGTGCGGTTTCTTCTCTTTTTATAAAAAGTTCGATAATTTCTTTATCCTTCAATAAAACACCTCCTTTTCTTTGAATTTCCGGAAAGCTTTCTCAATATATAAGAACGGAATTATAATATAAATCTTTCATTAAATTAAAAAAAGCACCGCTTTGCGGTGCTTTTTTCGCTTTTATTTGGTTTTGCTTTCTTTAAGGGGAACAATGCTGTTCCAGCAGTTTTTGTCTTTGCTGTCGCGGATGAAATAACCGGTTCTTACGAATTGGAATCTTTCGTTTTCGCCTGCATCGGAAAGAGCTGCTTCAAGTTTTGCGTTTTTGAATTCTTTAACGGAATCCGGGTTGAGATAATCGTTATATTCTTTTCCTTCGGGAAGGGTTACCATGTTTGCCTCGGTGAAAAGGCGGTCATACATGCGAACATCTGCTTCAATTGCAGATTTTGCGCTTACCCAATGGATAGTGCCTTTAACTTTTCTTCCGTCAACAGGGTTTCCGTTTCCGGTTTCAAGGTCTGCGGTAACACGGATTTCGGTTACGTTTCCGTTTTCATCAATGTCGAAATCCTGGCATTTTACGATATATCCGCCCATAAGACGAACTTCGCCTTCCGGTTTAAGACGGAAGAATTTAGGCGGAGGAACGGCAGCAAAGTCTTCGCGCTCGATATAAAGTTCACGGCTGAATTCAACTTTTCTGCTTCCTGCTTCCGGATCGTTTACGTTGTTTGCAATTTCAAAATATTCGGTTTTGTCTTCCGGATAGTTTGTGATAACAACTTTAACGGGGTCAACAACAGCCATTCTTCTGGTTGCGGAATAGTTGAGTTCGTCACGGATGCAGTGTTCGAGAAGTTCAACCGCAACAAGGGAATCCGCTTTGGAAACGCCCGCGGTCTTTACAAATTCGATAATGGAGGAAGGGGTGTAACCTCTTCTTCTCATACCGGAAAGGGTGGGCATTCTGGGGTCATCCCAACCGTCAACAATACCTTTTTCAACAAGTTCACGAAGATAACGCTTGCTCATTACGGTATAGGTTACGTTAAGACGTGCGAATTCGTACTGATGAGGACGGGGATGAACGAAACCTACGTTTTCAACAACCCAGTCATAAAGGGGTCTGTGGTTTGCAAATTCGATGGAGCAGCAGGAATAGGTGATTCCTTCAAGAGCGTCCTGAATGGGGTGTGCAAAGTCATAAAGAGGATAGATGCACCATTTGTCGCCCTGGCGGTGGTGAGTTGCGCGTTTAATGCGGTAAATTGCCGGGTCGCGCATATTCATGTTGGGGCTTGCAAGGTCAATTTTTGCACGGAGAGTTTTAGTTCCGTCTTCGAATTCGCCCGCTTTCATTCTGCGGAAAAGGTCAAGGTTTTCCTCAGGGGTTCTGTCGCGGTAAGGGCTGGGACGGCTGGGTTTGCCAGCGTCGGTGCCGCGGTATTCCTGCATTTCTTCACGGGTAAGGTCATCGACATATGCTTTTCCGTCGATGATGAGTTTTTCTGCGAATTCATAGCATTTTTCAAAATAGTCGGAACCGTAGAAAATTCCGCCGGTAGGTTCATAGCCGAGCCAACGGATATCGCGGAGAATGCTCTGAACGTATTCATCGTCTTCTCTTGCGGGGTTGGTGTCATCATAGCGAAGGTTGAATTTGCCGCCGTATTTTTCAGCGGTGGAAGCGTTGATCCAGATCGCCTTTGCGGAACCAATGTGGAGATAGCCGTTGGGTTCCGGAGGGAAACGGGTGTGAACTTCGGTGTTATAACCTTCAGCAAGTTCCTTGTCGATTATATCATGTATAAAGTTAGATACTACTTCTTCAGGCATGGTAGATATCCTTTCTTTTTAAATATTGTTAAGAGCTTTTTCAAGTCTTTCAAGAACTTTTTCTTTTCCGAGAATGCTCATAACAGTGAACATATCGGGGCTGTTAACTCTTCCGGTAACTGCCATTCTGATTACAGCGGAAACGTCGCCGACGTGGCCTTTGAATGCTTCGGGATTCTGTTTGAATTCCTTCGGAGAAGCAGCATAACCCATGGAAACGGAAAGATCCTTGATTTTTCCGAACCATTCGGTCTGGTCGTCGTGCTCATCATAGATGCTCATGTAATTTTTGAGCACGGCAGCAATATCTTCGGTGCTCATGTTTGCAGGATATTCTTTTCCTTCTACGAAAAGTTCATCATAGAAGAAAGCCATATAGTCTTTCATCTCGCTCCAGACAGCGATATCTTTTCTGGGTTTCGGAACACCGCGGCCGATGGAGATGATTGCTTTTGCGTAATCAGGGTCTCTTGTAAGAAGCTGATAGAAATCGTTATCATATTTTTCAGCCCAATCGGAGAAATATTCCCAGACTTTTTCGGTGGTAAGCATTGCAACAACGTTTTTGGAAACGTCACGGAGCTTATCAAGATCGAAGAGAGAGCCGGAAACACTCATTTTGTTGGTGGTGAATTTGAAGTTCTCATAAGGTTCCTTGGGGTTTGCAAGGCGCCATTCCTCAAAGTTGGAGTTGAGGAGAGTAAGGAGATATTCGATTACGGAAGGAACCGGATATCCTTCTTCGAAATAGAAATCAAGCGCAAGTTCCGGGTCTTTGCGTTTGGAAAGTTTGCGTTTGCTTTCGCCGTCCATTTTCATAAGCTGAGCGGTATGGACATATTTGGGCATTTTCCAACCAAGAGCGCTGAAAAGCTGAACGTGAATAGGCCAGGTTGCAAGCCATTCTTCACCACGGACAACGTGGGTGGTTTTCATAAGGTGGTCGTCAACAACGTGAGCAAAGTGATAGGTCGGAATACCGTCGGATTTGAGAAGAACGATATCCTGGTCGTTTTCCGGCATATCGATTTTACCTTTAACAAGGTCGTTAAGATGAAGATATTTTTCCGCATCACCTTCACTGCGGAAACGAAGAACCCATGCTTTGCCTTCGGAAAGAGCTTTTTCAACATCTTCAAGAGGCATATTGCGGTGAGCTGCCCATTTTCCGTAATAGCCGGGGTTTGCTTTTTCTGCTTCCTGCTGTTCTCTCATTGCAGTAAGATCTTCTTCAGTGCAGAAGCAGGGATAAGCTTTTCCTTCGGAAACAAGTTTTTTTGCAAAAACATGATAAAGAGCTGCTCTCTGGCGCTGGCGGTAAGGACCGTAATCGCCTTTTTCTCCGTCGATAAGTGCGCCCTCGTCAAAATTAAGGCCGAATTTTTTGAAAACATTGATAATGGTTTCAACGCCGCCTTCAACAGCGCGTTTTGCATCGGTGTCTTCAATTCTAAGGAAAAATACGCCGCCGCTCTGGTGAGCAAGGCGTTCATCGGTAATAGCGCCGAAAAGGTTTCCGAGATGCATAAAGCCGGTGGGGCTGGGTGCGATTCTGGTTACTTTTGCGCCTTCTGGAAGGTTTCTTTCGGGGTAACGTGCCTCAACCTCTTCAGCGGTTTCGGTTACGTTCGGGAACAGAAGTTCCGCAAGTTTCTGATAATCCATTGTTAATTTTCCTCCTAAAAAGGGAATAAAACATACATAATTTATTTTATCATGTTTTTTTCTTCATTACAACTGTTTAGGCCTAATTTTACAGGATTTTTTCATATTCCGGAAAACAAAAAAGCCGCTTGATAAGCGGCTTTTCAATGCTTTTAAAATTAAAGGGCAAGGAATGCAATATAGCTTGCAATAATTCCAACCGGGAAAATGATGGAAGTTGCTTTGTTGCGGAATTTCATAAGGAGCGCCGCAAGAACGGAAGCAACAGAAGCGAAGATGATAAGATTCATGGTGGAAGTATCCGCAATGGTATAAATTCCGCCGCCGCGATAGAAGAAATCCGCAACGGAAAGAATGGTGAAGTTGAAAAGGCAGGAACCTACGATGTTGCCAACAGCGATATCGTAGTTCTTGATTTTGAAAAGAGTATAGGTGGAAGCGGTTTCGGGAAGAGAGGTTGCAACACCGAGGAAAAGAGCGCCTGCAACGGTTTTTCCGAGGTTAAGGCGAACGGAAAGTTCATCGGTGATATAAGTGAGGATAACGCTGAAAACCACGATTCCGACACTTACAAGGGTGAATCTGGTAAGAATCTGTTTTCTGGAAAGAGTAACGGGTTCACCGTCATCTTCGGTTTCGGAAGTTCCGCCCATTTTATACATGATCCATACGGTAAGAACATAAAGAAGAATGATAAGAACAGAAGTTATGCTTACATTTCCGATATCGAAAGCAAGAACTCCATATTTATTGCAAACGATGAGAAGTCCCATTGCAACAACGGAAACCGCAACAATAAAATGAATTTTGGAAAGATCACATTTTGCAAATTTTACAACAGCGGTAAGAATAAAAAAGCTGAGCATTGCATAGTTGAAAATATTGCTTCCAAGAATGTTACCGATGCAAAGACCGGGCTGATCAAGCATAAGAGTGGAAGAGATACTGGTGAAAAGTTCCGGAAGAGAGGTTACAGCGGAAAGAAGAATTCCGCCGAGGAAAGCTCCGGAAAGAGAGGTTGTTTTGTCAAGCATATCCACATATTCGGAAGCTTTTATTGACATAAAAGTTACAATTGCCGCAACAATAAGATAGAGCACATAAATCATTTGCGTTTCCGTCCTTTTTTGTATTATTTTTCGTTTTTTGTAGCTAATTTATGCGATTCTTCACGCCTTAAAATAATTATTTATTTTACCATTTCAGCACATAAATTGTCAAGATTTGTCTTTTTCCGTTTCCTAATTTATTCCTGCGTTGAAGTTGCGGCAAATTTGTGATAGAATATTTTAAAATTTTATCTCAGGACTATTTTAAAATGAAAAAGAATTATATCTATGCTTTTCTGACCGTTTCAATCTGGTCAACAACCGCCGCCATATCCAAACTGCTTCTTCTTAATATTCCTTCCCTGGAAACCCTTGCAATCAGCAGTTTTCTTGCGTTTTTATTCCTTTTTGGAATGAATATAAAAAACGGAAATATTAAAAAATTGGAGAAATATACTTTCAAAGATTTTGGAATTATGTCCGGCCTCGGTTTTATCGGGCTTTTTCTTTATTCAGCGCTTTATTATTATGGTCTCACCGTTCTCAGTTCCCAGGAAGCCTGTATTTTAAATTACCTCTGGCCTATTATGATCGTTCTTTTTTCTTCATTTATTCTGAAGGAAAAAATTACAGTTTTAAAAATTTCCGCAATGCTTTCCTCTTTTCTTGGAATAATCATTCTTTCTTCCGGAGGAATCTCCTCCCCTTCCGGAAATTCTTTTTGGGGAATTATAAGCTGCATTACCGCGGCAGCCTGTTACGGACTTTTTTCCGTGCTCAACAAAAAGGCTGATTATGACCAGAACATCGCCATGATGATAATCTGGCTTGTAACGGCAATTTGTTCCGCAATTTTCGGATTTTTTACAGAAGATTGGGTTTCCGTTTCCGCAAATCAATGGCTTGGATTCCTCTGGCTCGGAATTGTTATAGATGCTATCGCCTATCTCCTTTGGGCACTTGCTCTTAAAAGTTCCGAAGATACTTCAAAAATCGCAAATCTCGCCTATCTTGTTCCGTTTCTTTCGCTATTGGTTTCTGCGGTTCTTCTTGGCGAAAAAATCGAGCTTCGTTCCATTATTGCTCTTGTATTCATAGTTGGCGGAATCCTTCTCGGAAATTTTTACGGATATATAAAAAAGAATTTTAAATTATAATCATATTGAAGGGAACGACCGATAACTTCGGTTGTTCCCTTTTGTTAAAAATAGACAAAAATGCTGCTCAATATTTTAGCTTAAAGCCTTTGCAAAATATTAACAAAATTATTTACTATTTAATGGAATAGTAATATAATAAAAACGGTCTATCTCGGCCAAAAAAGGAAAAAGAAATTGGAGGGATTTTTGTGAAAAAAATCTTGAGCCTCGTTCTCGCAGTAATGCTCGTTCTCGCAATGGGAATCAGCGCATTCGCTGCAGAAGGCGACATTGTTATTCTCTTTACTAACGATGTCCACACCTACATCGACGGCAATCTTACCTATGCTCATGTTGCTGCTTATAAAGAACAGCTCATTGCAGAAGGTAACGATGTAATCCTCGTTGATGCCGGCGACCACGCCCAGGGTACCGCATACGGTTCCATGGACAAAGGTGAAACCATCATCGAACTCATGAATGCTGCAGGTTATGATGCTGCAACTCTCGGCAACCATGAATTTGATTACGGCATGGAAGGTCGTATCATGATTACCGATGAATGGGCAGAATATCCTTATCTCTCTTGCAACTTCTATCATGAAAAAGATGGCGTAGTTGGTGATCCCGTACTCGATGCTTACAAAGTATTCGATCTTGGCGGCAAAAAAGTTGCTGTAATCGGTATCACTACCCCTGAAACCTACACCAAATCCACCCCCGCATACTTCCAGGATGAAAACGGAAAATACATCTACGGCATTGCAGGCGGCATCGACGGCGCAGAACTTTATGCTGCTGTTCAGGCTGCAATCGATGCAGCTTCCGAAGAAGCAGATTATGTAATCGCTCTCGGCCACCTTGGTATTGATGAATCTTCCCAGCCTTGGACTTCTGTAGAAGTTATCGAAAACACCACCGGCCTTGACGCATTCATCGACGGTCACTCTCACAGCACTGTTGATAAGCGCGAAGTTACCGATAAAGAAGGCAACACCGTTGTTCTTACCCAGACCGGCGAATATCTTTCTAACATCGGTAAAATGACTATCAGCGGCGACACCATTTCCGTTGAACTTGTTGATTCCGTAAGCTCTGTTGATGAAGAAGTAAAAGCTATCGAGGACGCTTGGGTTAAAGAAATCGACACTCAGCTTGGCGTTGTTATCGGTGAAGCTGATGATGAACTTTCCATCTATCATCCCAACACCGGCGCACGTCTCGTTCGTACCGTTGAAGTAAACGCAGGTGACTTCGCAGCAGACGCTCTCTATTATCTCTTCGATAATATGGATCTTGATGTTGACGTAGCTATCATGAACGGCGGCGGTATCCGCGCAAGCATTCCTGCAGGTGAAATTTCTTACAAAACCTGCAAAACCATGCACACCTTCGGCAACGTAGCATGCCTCCAGACCATCACCGGTCAGCAGCTTCTCGACGCTCTTGAATGGGGTGCAAAAAATACCATGGGCGGAGAAAACGGCGGTTTCCTCCATGTTTCCGGCATCACTTTTGAAATCGACACCACCATTCCCTCCACCGTTCAGGCAGATGCAGACGGTGTTTGGATCGGCGGTCCTACCGGCGAATACAGAGTTAAAAACGTAATGGTTGGCGGCGAGCCCCTTGATCTCGAAGCAGAATATAACCTTGCAGGTTATAACTACACTCTCCGCGACCTCGGCGACGGCTTTGCAATGTTCGACGGCGCAGTTAACGTACTCGACTACGTAATGGAAGACTACATGGTTCTTGCAAACTATGTTAAATCCTTCGAAGATACCGATGGCGACGGTCTCCCGAACGTAACCGGTTATAGCGACGCATTCGGCGCTGGCAGAATAACCATCCTTCCTACCCTTGATTATCTTAAACTCAAATATGTAGCTCCTTCCACTCTCGAAGAAGGCTGGAACCCCTACGTAAAAGAAGCTATCGATGATTTCATTGCAACCTATGGCGGCACTGAAAACGCATACGTAGTATTCGACTTTGATAACACCACTTCCATCTTCGACGTTGAAGAACAGCTTGCTGTTTACCAGCTTCAGGTAATGGCATTCGAATTTGCTCCCGAAGAAATTGCTGAAATCCTTGCAACCGAAATCGGCGATCTTAACGAAGACAGAACCAGCCTCGGCTATGGCAACGGTTCTTATCAGGATTGGATTGACGACATCACCGCTGCATATACTTACCTTTATGAAGAATACGGCCCCTTCTCTGCTGCAGGTCTTTCCAAAGCAGAACAGGCTGAAATTCAGGAAGATCCCATGTGGGCAGAATTTGCAACCAAAATGAGAGCAATGTATGACCTCGTTTATGATGCAGAATCTCCTGCAGTTGCATATCCTTGGGTACTCTATTGGTTCACCGGCATGACCGAACAGGAAGTTTATGATCTTGCTTATGCATCTCATACTTACTACGGCGCAGTTGAATCCGAATATGTAACCTGGACCACTGCTGGCGAAGGCACCAAAGTTGGCGCTGTTGAATACGAATGGACTTCTGGTACCGGCGTTTCTGAAAACCTTCAGGAACTCTACAGAGTTCTCGACGAAAACGGCATCGATGTTTGGGTATGCTCCGCATCCGCAATCGATCCTATCCGTGCTGCTGTTGACGCTTACGGTCTCCATGACTATGTAACCGGCGTTATCGCAATGTGCAGAACTATGGACGAAGAAGGCAAATACGTTAACTCCTACGACTACGAAACCGGTTACGGCTGGCTTATCGTAGACGGCGAATGGGTAAAAGACGATGTTGCTCTCGGCGCACAGACTCAGGGTGTTGGTAAAGTTCAGGCTATCAACGCTGTTATCTATCCTCGCTATGGTGTAGGCCCCCTCGCTGGCTTCATGGATTCCACCGGCGACTACAACTTCTGCACCGAATATGCAAACCTCAAACTCGTTATCAACTTCAACCGTGCATCTCGTAAAGTTACCGACGGCGGCGGCGTTATCGCTGAACTCGCTATCTACCAGAGAGATACCCTCGGCTACACCGACCTTGCAACTGCAAACGAAGCAGGCGATACCTACTACGTACTCCAGGGTCGTGAAGAAAACGGTCTCCGTGGCCTCCGTCCTTCCGACAAAACCATGAGACTTGGCAAAGACACTGAGCTCCTCTTCAGAGATGAAAACAACGAGCTCCAGCTCCAGTACATGATCGACAACGCAATGACCACCGAAGATATCATCAATACCTTCGCAATCAAAACCGCTGCTGACGCTGAAGGCAACGTTCTCGGCATCAAATACGGTTTCGTTTCCGAATATGCTGGTTACCACAACATCGGATAATTTATAATTATTTGATAAGAAAAAGAACGGGCTTCATGCCCGTTCTTTTTTTATTTTTTTACTTGAAATAATTCTTTTTAAGGGTTAAAATATAATTAGAAAAATATTTTCTTTTAAAAGGAGAATCCGCTATGCAGGAACTTGAACATATGATGCACTTACGCTGCAAAAAAGGCGACGTCGGCCGCTATTGCATTATCCCCGGCGATCCGGGAAGAGTTGAATCCATTGCCGCTTATTTTGATGATGCAAAACAGGTTGCCTATAACCGCGAATATAACCTTTGGACCGGATATCTCCTCGGAGAAAAGGTTTCTGTATGCTCCACCGGAATCGGCGGTCCTTCCGCTTCCATCGCAGTTGAAGAACTCCATCAGTGCGGCGCAGATACCTTTATCCGTACCGGAACCTGCGGCGGAATTGCCCTTGACGTTCAGTCCGGCGATATCGTTGTTGCAACCGGTGCAATCCGTTTTGAGCACACTTCTCTTGAATATGCTCCCATTGAATTCCCCGCTGTTGCAGATCTTGATATAACCAACTGCCTTGTCAAAGCAACAAAGGATCTTGGCCTTCCTCTCCATGTCGGCATTGTTCAGAACAAAGACAGCTTCTATGGCCAGCATTGTCCGGAAAAATCCCCCGTTTATTACGATCTTCTCCAAAAATGGGAAAGCTGGAAACGTCTTGGCGTTAAAGCAAGCGAAATGGAATCTGCCGCTGTTTTTGTTGTCTGCGCAGCTCTCGGATGCCGTGCAGGTTCCTGCTTCCATGTTGTATGGAACCAGGAACGTGAAGCTGCAGGTCTTGACCAGCATATGAGCGAGGATACTTCAAACTCTGTTAAAGTTGCTGTCGAAGCACTCAAGCTTCTTATCGAGGACGACAGAAAAAACGGAAGATAAATTAAATAATAAAAAGGCACCGCAAAACGGTGCCTTTTCTTTTTTATACCTGATATTGTTCAACTTTATGGAGAATTTTTATGTCAACAAGAGCATCTGTAAGAGTTCCGTTCTCGGTAAATTCTTCGCTGAATATCTTTCCGCTTTCGCGGATTTCTGCGGAAATTCCGCCCGCAGAATAAGGGATGAGAAGATTCATCCTAATCTGGCTCGGAGGAAGAAGTTTCGCAAGTTTGCGGAGCATTTCGTCAATTCCAAAGCCTGTTGCAGCGGAAATCATAACGCAGTCCTCGGTGCAGATAGGAAGCTCGCCTTCTATGAGATCGCATTTATTAAGGACGTTGAGCATAGGACTTTTATCCGCCTTGAGGCTATGCAGGAGTTCTCTTGTAACTTCAGTCTGCGAATCTGCTTCGCCTGAAGAAATGTCGCAGACATTTATAAGAATATCCGCCTGGACCGTTTCTTCAAGGGTGGATTTAAAGGCCTCAACAAGGTGATGAGGAAGTCTGCGGACAAATCCTACTGTATCCACAAGCATAATGCTTCTTCCGTCCGGAAGTTCGAGACTTCTTGCGGTCGGGTCAAGAGTTGCAAAAAGTTTATCTTCCGAAAGAACGCCCGCATTGGTGAGTCTGTTCAGAAGAGTGGATTTTCCGGCGTTTGTATAACCGATTATTGCGGCAGTTATAACACCTTCCTTTTTTCTTCTGGAACGGATCAGCTCGCGGTTGGCGGAAAGCTCCTCCAGCTTGCGTTCAAGGCTCTCTATTCGTCTTCTTATGTGTCGGCGGTCACTTTCCAGCTTGGATTCACCGGGGCCTCTGGTGCCGATTCCGCCGCCCAAGCGAGAAAGGTTCTTGCCCATTCCCTCAAGACGCGGAAGTCGATATTTATACTGTGCAAGTTCGACCTGAAGACGTCCCGCCCTGGTCTGGGCTCTTGCAGCAAAAATATCGAGGATAAGCATGGTACGGTCGATTACTCCAAGTCCTGTTGCTTCCTCAAGGTTCCGGATATTTGCAGCGGTAAGTTCATGGTCAAAAATAAGGATATCCGCATCGTTTGCCTCAGCAAGTTCCCGGACTTCGTCCAGTTTTCCGCGGCCGATAAGGGTTGCCTTATCGTAATCTTTTCTTACCTGGATAACTTTTGCAACCACTTCGGCGCCGGCGCTTTTTGCAAGCTCGTCAAGTTCATCTATGGAAACTTCGGCATCCCAATCTCCGCAATCCGCCGCAACAAGAATTGCGCGCTGGACCCTGTTTTCATTTTCAATCATTCGGGGGTCTCCTTAATAAAACAGCAAAAGACAAGATGTTTTCATCTTGTCTTTTTTTGTCATAATTTCATTTTTATAAGATATTCTTCCGTATCTTCTTCGGATTTTCTTTCTTCTGAAAGGGAAAAGCCGTTTCGCTCATAAAAAGCTATCGCTCTTTTATTTTTCTCCAAAGCCCAAAGAAAATTCGCCTTCTTTTCAGAAACAGCAAATTCAAGAAGCCTTTTTCCAATTGAATTTCCCTGCAAAACCGGTTCCACAAAAAGTTTTCGGATTTCTTTTCCGTCAATCATTATAAAACCTTTTACGGTGCCGTCATCATAAACGAAGAATTTTTCGATTTCTTTTTTATATTGTTTTGCTTTTTTGGATACGGAAAGCTCAGAAAAATAAAATTCATCGTTTTGAAAAATCGGATAGAAATTGAGACGATAGTTAAAAACTTCTATTTCCGCAATTCTTTCCAGATCTTCCTCAGTGGCTTTGCGTATATTTGCCATTATCTGAGATATGTGATCATCTCCTCAAGAGGTTTGCGCTGTTTTTTGCGAATTTCGCTTTCTGCGGGATATCCGATTGCAATAATGAGAGCAATGGATTTGGGGCTGGGAATGCGGAAGCTGGATTTGAGTTTTTCTTCATTGAAAAGGCCAAGAATACAGGTTCCGAGGCCAAGTTCGGTCGCCTCAAGGCAGAAGTTTTCGATGGCAAGACCAATATCATACTGGCGGAAATCGCGTTTTCTTGCTTCGGAATTTGCTGCGGGAATATCAGCGTGTTCCTGAGTGATGATTACAAAAGCTTTTGCTTCGCCAACCCATTTGTTATATTTATCGCCTTTGCAATATTCTGCAGCAACAGCAACTGCTTCCGGTGCATGTGCTACATAAAAATGATAGGGCTGGGTGTTGCATGCAGACGGAGCCAAGCAGGCTGCATTGATGCAGGAAACAATTTTTTCTGCTTCAACAGGTTTTTCAGAAAAGCTTCTGCAGCTCTGGCGCTGCTGCATTACTTTGATAAGGTCAGTCATGGTAAAAATCAATCCTTTCGTTTATCGTTACCAATATATTATAACTCCGAAACGTCCAAAACACAAGATTTTTATGCCTTAAGCGAAATGGGCCTTATAAATCTCGAATAGTTATTGGCAAGATCTGAATAATAAACAAAGCAGGCCGGGCTGTTCTGGGCAATAAGGAGCTTTTCGGGATCAACAACAATCATCGCATGGGTGTATTTTTCTTCCGTTTCGCATGCATAGGAACCTATGTTGACTATATCTCCGGTTTTAACAAGATTTACGTTATAAAAAGGAACTGTCTGCATGGGGCAGTTTTTCTTTTCTCTCCATTTCCAGAAACGGCTTACACTTGACCATTCAAGTGTTCCTCCGGCTTTTCCGCAATACCAGGAATTTGTCATTCCCTCAAAACCTTTTACAGTTTCCTCCTCCGTTTTAAACCCGGACCAGATGCATTGGGAAGAAAAATTCATGCAGTTTCCGTACCAATCTCCCACAAAATAAAATTCCGGGTTCTGTTCTTCACAAAAGCGGAGAGCATATTCTGCGGCGGCTTCGCCGTTATAAATTCTTTGGAATTCCGGTTCTTCTTCAAAGAAAACTTCATTGGAACAAAATTCTTTTTCAAGAAGTTTTTCCATCTCTTCCCTTTTCATGGAAGCAACCGGAAGATCGTTTTCAAATTTTCCTTCGGAACCGGGGAAATAATGATAGGCAACCTTATAAATCCCTTCCTCAAAAGTAAGAACAATCGTATGCTGTGAATTAAGAGCAAAAATCGGAGGATATGCCTTTCCATTGATTCCGTTAATAACGAAATGAAGAGCAACAGCACCCTCGCCATATTTCTTCATGCTAACAAAATCCATTCGCTGGTCATCAAGATCTTTTTTGGATATGTAATTTATCGTATAAGGGAGATGAGTGGTTTCAACAAAACAATAATTTTTTTCATTAATTATATTTCTTCTCATGGCGAGAAGATCGTTCCAGTTCTGAACATTCACCATCATTTCAAAATCAAAGTCAATTATGGGAGAAAGATCCATCGGAAGCATGGTAAGATAGGAATCATAAAGCGCACTGAAATAATTTAATACCGCAATTTCCGGCGTTTTGCTTTCGGGTGCATTATATTTTATTTCGGTAAGTTCATAAACAGGTTCTTTAACTGCGTTTTTTTCAGTGGAACTTGCTCCGCAGCAGAAAAACATGAACAAAACAAGCAAAATAACGACTTTTTTCAAGCTTTTTTCTCCCTTTCTGTCAAAATTTACTTTTAATATTATATAGAATATCACATAATTTGTAAAGAAATAAATAAAAAAACAAACGGCGTAAAACACCGTTTGTTTTTTATTTATCGGTATTAAGCATTTTTCTAAGTTTAAGTTCGTTTGCTTCTTCGTCCATAAATGATATTCCGAGGAGCATTCCGCTTTCATCAAAAACCGCAATGTTTCCGGAAATTCCGCCCCATCCTCTTTTCTGAAGGTCCAGCGGAACACCGCTTCGGTAAAGTCTTTTGTCAAAATCCGAAAGAACAAGTTTCGGAAGATTTTCATAAAGCCTTTCGATCGGTATAAGATGTTCTTCAAACGTTCCGTTTTGCATCATTTCCTCAATTTCTGAAATGGTGTAACATTCGGAAATATCAAACCCCGCGGCCATTGTTCTTTCAAGAGCACTCATAGAAGCGCCGCAGCCAAGTTTTTCACCCATATCGTTGATAAGAGTTCGGATAAAAGTTCCTTTTCCGCAGGAAACTTCTATTTTCGCGGTCTGAGCATGCTCATCAAATTCAAGAAGTTTTATATCATAAACTTCTATCTCTTTTTGAGCACGTTCAACGATTTTACCTTCTCTCGCAAGGTCATAAAGGGGTCTTCCGTTTATCTTTACTGCGGAATACATGGGAGGGGTCTGCATCTGTTTCCCGATAAATTCCAGCATAACGTGCTCAAATTCATCTTTGAAAACATCGCTTTCCTTTTCTTCGAGCACCTTTCCGAAGGTATCCTGAGTATCTGTTACAATTCCGAATTTAAGATCCGCAACGTAACGTTTGTCCTCGTTTGGAAGAATATCGCAGCATTTTGTTGCTCCTCCGAAGAAAAGAGGTAAAACTCCGGTCGCCATTGGGTCAAGCGTTCCGGAATGACCGATTTTTCTGGTTCTGGTTACACCGCGGAGTTTTCCGATCACATCGAACGAGGTGAACTTCTGTGGCTTTCTAACCGGAAGGATTCCTGTCATTCTGTTACCTCCCCAAGGCTTTCGGCAACCATTCCGAGCACGGTTTTCTTTGCGTTTTCAAGGTCACCTTCGACAAAGCAACCCGCTGCGCAGCGATGACCGCCGCCACCGAGTTTTCCGCAAAGAACGGAAGCATCCACTTCCTCTCCGCTTCTTACAGAAATTTTATAACCGTTATCGCGCTGGCGAAGAGTTATTCCGACAAGAACACCTTCAACTTCTCTTGGCATTGCTGCAACACCTTCGAGCTCGGATTCTTCCGCACCGGTGCGTTCAAGCATATCTTTCGTTATGCACACAACTGCACAGCGGTTATCAAAATAAAGTTCAAGGGTGTTGAGAACTTCCCTTTCTATTGCGATTCTGGAAAAGGATTTTACTTCGAACATCGCACGGTTTATCATTACAAAATCGCATCCGGCTTTAAACATTCTTCCGGCAACCGCATGAGTGTGGCCGGTGGTGTTGGAATAACGGAAGCAGCCGGTATCTGTTGAAACACCGGTGTAAATACAATCTGCAATAATTTTGGTAAGCTCAACTTCCTCAAAACCATAACAGATATCTTCAATTACCTCGCAGCATGCCGCTGCGGTGTCTCTTACAAGCCAGTTCTTTGCGTAATGTTTGTTGGAACCGTGGTGGTCGATACAAAGATCGACTTTTCCGCAATATTTTTCAAGATTTGCTCCGAAAAGCTGTTCATCGGCAATATCCACCGCCACAACAGCTTTCGGTTCAAAATCTTCCGGTTTATAGTCAAGGAGCAGATATGAATACTGCTTTGGAAAACCATCGTGGCATTCCACTCTGCTTCTTTTTCCAAGCTGATTGAGGATATAATGGAGCGCAAAAGCACTTCCGAGAGTATCGCCGTCCGGGTTGCGGTGGCTTAAAATAACTATATCTTCCATTCCGCGAAGAATTTCGCAGCATTGCTGAACGTTTATCTCCATATCTGCATCTCCTTTCCCGAATAATTATTCTTCCCCGATTTCGCGGAGAATTTTCTGGATTCCTGCACTGTATTCAATGGAATCGTCCGGAATGAAATGGAATTCCGGAACTTTGCGGAGTTCAAGTCTCATCATCATTTCGTGACGGATAAAACCGCCCGCTTTGGTGAGAACTTTTACTGCCTCTTTTGCTTTATCCATTCCCTCAAGGGAACTGATATATACCTTACAGTGGGAAAGATCGTTGGTAAGTTCGATGCGGACAACGCTGATCATTCCGCCGGAAATTCTCGGATCTTTCATGCTGCGGAGGATATCCATAAGCTCGCGGCGGATATCCTCGCTGGTTCTGTTAAGTTTAAATCCTGCCATATGCCCTCCGCCTTAGTTATCGTCACGATATTCTTCAACGATGTAAGCTTCGAAAATGTCGCCCTCTTTGATGTCGTTGAATTTGGTAAGGGTCATACCGCATTCATAACCGGAAGCAACCTCTTTAACGTCGTCTTTGAAACGTTTAAGGCTGGAAAGTTTATCATCGGCAATAATGATACCGTCACGTACAACGCGGATGTTTGCGTTTCTTGCGATTTTACCTTCGAGAACATAGCATCCTGCAACGGTACCGACGTTGGAAATTTTATAAACCTGGCGGATTTCTGCACGGCCGAGGTCAACATCGCGGAATTTAGGAGCAAGCATACCTTTCATTGCGGATTCGATCTCTTCGATTGCATCGTAGATGATTCTGTAAAGACGGATATCAACGCCTTCGCGTTCCGCGGTATCTCTTGCGGTGGTGTCGGGACGTACGTTGAAGCCAACGATGATTGCGTTGGAAACCTGTGCAAGCATAACGTCGGATTCGTTTACTGCACCAACTGCACCGTGGATAACTCTTACGCGGACTTCCTCGTTGGAGATTTTTTCGAGGGACTGGCGAACTGCTTCAACAGAACCCTGAACGTCTGCTTTAACGATGATGGGAAGTTCCTTGATTTCGCCTTCTGCGATCTGGTTGAAGAGGTTATCGAGGGTAACTTTCTGATACTGTTTGAACTGTTCCTGTTTTGCTTCATATTCGCGCTGTTCAACAAGTTCACGTGCAAGTTTTTCATCAGAAACTGCGTTGAACTGATCGCCGCCGGTAGGAACGGAATCGAGACCGGTGATTTCAACAGGAATGGAAGGACCTGCTTCGGTGATTTTGTTGCCTTTGTCGTCGATCATAACACGGACTTTACCTACAGCGGTACCTGCGATAACAACATCGCCGGTGCGGAGAGTACCGTTCTGAACAAGCATGGTTGCAACAGGGCCGCGGCCTTTATCGAGTCTGGATTCGATAACGGTACCTTTTGCCATTCTGTCGGGGTTTGCTTTAAGTTCACGTACTTCTGCAACAAGGGTGATCATTTCGAGAAGAGTATCGATGTTTTCACCGGTTTTTGCGGAAACAGGAACACAGATAACGTCGCCGCCCCATTCTTCGGGAATAAGGCCATATTCGGTAAGACCCTGCATAACTTTATCGGGGTTTGCGGTGGGTTTATCGATTTTGTTGATAGCAACGATGATGGAAACTTCTGCTGCTTTTGCATGGTTGATTGCTTCAACAGTCTGAGGCATGATACCGTCGTCTGCTGCAACAACAAGGATTGCAATATCGGTGCAAAGTGCGCCACGGGCACGCATTGCGGTGAATGCTTCGTGTCCGGGGGTATCAAGGAAGGTGATGGAGCTGCCGCTTTCGGTGGTAACTCTGTATGCACCGAGGTGCTGGGTAATACCGCCTGCTTCGCCGGAAGCAACATGTGCGCTTCTGATATAGTCGAGGATAGAAGTTTTACCATGGTCAACGTGGCCCATTACGCAAACAACAGGATCACGGGTGATAAGATTTGCTGCATCGTCCTCGCTGTCGTCGATAAGACGGTCTTCGATGGTGACAACAACTTCTTTTTCAACTTTTGCGCCGATGTCCATTGCGATAAGAGCAGCGGTATCATAGTCGATAACTTCGTTTACGGAAACCATCATGCCCTGAAGCATAAGGCGTTTGATGATTTCGGAAGAAGCGATTTTAAGTTTGAGAGCAAGGTCGCCAACAGTGATTTCGTCGGGAATGGTGATCTCAAGTTTCTGACGGCGCTGACGCTCCATTTCGAGTTTCTTGAGTTTTTCCTGTTCCATTTCGTGTTTGCTCTTCTTGGGTTTACCCTGCTGTTTGCTCTTCTGGTTGAGTTTCTGCTTGTTGGTATAGCTGTCGCTCATGGAAGAAGCAGGTGCGATCTGTTCATATTTATCGATATATTTATCAAGATCAACGGAAACCGCGCTCATATCAACATGAGCAACGCCTGCTGCAAGTTTTTCTGCCGGAGGCTGGTTTGCAGGACGGGGTTTTCTTTCAACAGGTTTTTTCGGTTCATGGCGGTGGCTGTTATCCTCTTTGTCTTTATCAAAGCCAAAGTTGTTTCCGCCAAAACGATCGTTTTTGTTGAAGCTCGGTTTATCGCCGAAACGGTCATTTTTCTGGAAACCGGGTTTATCGCCGAACTTTCTTTCGCCCTGGGGTTTATCGCCGAATTTGCGGTCACCCTGAGGTCTGTCGCCCTGAGGACGGTCGCCGAATTTTCTGTCGCCCTGGGGTTTGTCACCGAATTTACGGTCGCCCTGAGGTCTGTCGCCCTGAGGACGGTCGCCGAATTTACGCTCGCCCTGAGGTCTTTCAGAACGCTGATCGTTTCTTCTATCGTTCTGGCGATTGTCGCGGTTTTCAAAAGGTTTGCGCTCTGCGGGTTTCTGCTCGGTTTTCTGAACAGGTTTTTCCTCTGCTTTGGGAGCCGGTTTTGCTTCGGGTTTCTTTTCTTCTTTTACAGCGGGTTTTTCTGCTTTGGGGGCAGGTGCTGCCTTTTCTTCTGCTTTGGGAGCAGGTTTGGTTTCGGCTTTAGGTGCCTCCGCTTTGGGTTCTTCTTTTTTAGGTTCAGTTTTGGGCTGACCTGCCATTGCGAAATAAGGAGCAAAACTGGTTACTTCGTTCTTTCTGGTGTAATGTTCAAAAACGTAGTTAAGTTCCTCTTCGCTAAGGGCAGCCTGTGCCTTTTTAGGCGGAAATTTTTCGCTGAGAACGTCAAGAACGTCTTTAACAGGTTCTTTAAGGTCTTTTGCGAGATCCGCCGCTTTATATCTATTATTATCAGTCATCTATGCAATTCCTCCAAACTCGTTCATGCTTTGTGCTTGGCCCTTTCCAGCAGCTCTTTGAATTTTTTTGAAAAGCCGCTGTCGCAAACGGAAAGCACTCCAACACGTTTTGCAACGGCATATCCTATTTCGTCCATAGTAAGGGGTAAAATCAAAACTTCTGCTTTGTTTTCTTCCGCAATTCTTTTAATATTTCTTGCGGTTCTTTCTGCGCAGTCACTTGAAAGGAGTACCGTTTTTGCGGTTCCTTTTCTGATCGATTCAACGGTCATATCAAAACCGAAAACAAGTTTTCCGGCTTTTTTTGCAAGACCGAGGAATCCGGAAAGTTTTTCATTCGCCATCAGATTCCAGCTCCTTTTCAAGCGCGTCATAAACTTCTTCCGGAATCGAGGTTTCGAAAACTCTTTCGATACGTTTTGTTTTCCGCGCCTTTTTAAGGCATTCTGTATTCGGGCAGACATAAGCGCCTCTTCCGGGGCTTCTGCCCGTTTTATCCAGCGAAATAACGCCTTCCGGACTTTTTACAACGCGGATAAGTTCGCGGTTCGGCTTTTTTTCGCCGCATCCGGTGCACATTCTTTCGGGTATTTTTTTCATAAAAAGGCTTCCTCCTTTCGGAAAAGTTCGGGTTTTCTTATGTTAATTATTCTTCTTCACCCCAAAAGCCGCTTTCGGGTTTGATATCGATCTTCCAGCCGGTAAGTCTTGCGGCAAGTCTTGCGTTCTG
>JAZUAX010000062.1:0-22641 GCA_045638185.1 Oscillospiraceae bacterium
AAGGATCGGAGAAATCCACTACTTCAAGTCTTTCTGCGGTGATGGACTGGCCTGCGATAACAAGGTCAACGTCGCCGGAAGAAACTGCGGGAACAAGAGAGTCCCAATCCAGTTTTACGATTTCAAGTTCTTTGCCCATGGATTCGGCAATAAGTTTTGCCATCATTACGTCGTAGCCGTAAGCATAATCATTGGTTCCGGAAATCGGAACAGCGCCGTTGGAATCGTCTGCCTGGGTCCAGTTATAAGGTGCATAGGCACATTCCATTGCAACACGGAGAACGTTTTCGTCAGTTTCGTTTCCGCCGCATGCAGTTAAGCAGAAACACATTACCATTGCGAGTACGAGTGCGATAATCTTTCTTGTCATTTTGATTTCCTTCTTTCCTAAGAATTCATTTTTTGGGGCTTTTTTCATATATAAAAAAAGCCATGAATACTTTCGGATGAAGATTCATGGTACTTTACATTTGTTCAAAAATGCTTTGCGGCTGCTCTTTATCAGCAAAACCGCTTAAACCAATGATAGCTCTCCACCGAAGTGACAGTCCATGGGATATTCTCCCATGCCCCAGCAAACGGAAAACAAGGCTTTTTCCCGAAAGCTTCGGCGAAAGTTCCTTTCTCACAAAACCGGGAGCCTTCCCTTAAAAATGCTTTGCGTTACTTATAAGCTTTCGCGCCTCTACCATTGTTTATGGCAAAGCCAAAAACAATATGTATTCTGTTTTAATAGTTTTATAAAAAACTATGTAAGACAGTATAGCAAAGTAAAGCGCTGAAGTCAACAGGTTTTTATGTTTTTTCAAAAGGAAATTTTTCTCCTTGGCAACTTTAATTGAAAATTCTCTCTCCTTATGTTATTATAAAATGTAGTTTATATAAAAGGAATGATTTTTATGAAAAGACCCGAACTTCTTGCTCCTGCGGGAGATATGGAATGTCTTGAAACTGCGGTACATTTTGGCGCCGACGCAGTTTATATCGGCGGTCCCCTTCTCCAGCTCCGCGCAAACAACGTTGGATTTGACAGAGAAGGAATTGCCGAAGCGGTAAAATATTGCCACTCACACGGAGTTAAACTTTATGTAACGGTGAACTGCTTTGCCAAAAACGAAGAAATAGATGCTGCGGAGGATTACGCAAAATTCCTTTGCGAAACCGGCGTTGATGCGGTAATCGTTTCCGACATCGGACTTATTGCAAAAATCCACGAATCCGCTCCGGAACTTGAGATCCACGTTTCCACCCAGGCAAACTGCCAGAACTTCAACGCCGCAAATGTTTATTGGGCAATGGGCGCAAAGAGAGTTGTTCTCGGCCGAGAAATGACCCTTGATGAGATAATCGAATTCCGCAAGAGAATCCCGGAAGAAATGGAAATCGAAGCTTTCGTCCATGGCGCAATGTGCATGTCCTATTCCGGCCGCTGCATGATTTCTTCCTATCTTGTTAACCGAAGCGGAAACCGCGGCGGCTGCGCACAGCCTTGCCGCTGGAACTATCACCTTGTTGAAATGAAGCGCCCGAACGAATTTTTCCAGGTCGTTGAGGACGAAAAAGGCACCGCAATCCTCAGCTCCCATGATATGTGCGCCGTAGGCTTCCTCGATAAACTTGAAGCTGCAGGAATCTGTTCCTACAAAATCGAAGGCCGCATGAAAACTCCTTTCTATGTTGCAACGGCTGTTAACGCTTACCGCCACGCCATCGACGGCGACGTTCCCATGGAAGTTATCGAGCGTGAACTGGACAGCATCAGCCACCGCCCCTATTCCAGCGCATTCTATTTCGGCGAAATGAAAATGAGCCACGGAAATTCCGGCGCATATATCCAGAAATGCACCTTCATCGGAAAAGTTCTTGATTATTCCGAAGGTTTTGTTACCATTGAACAGCGCAACAATTTTAAACCCGGCGATGAGCTTGAAGTTATTTCCCCCATCAGCACCGGTGAAAAATTCACCGTTACCGCAATTTATGACGAAGAAGGAAACGAAAGAGAGGATGCAAGGCTTATTCAGCAGATCCTCCGTCTTCCCTGCCCGATCGAACTTCAGAAAGGCGACCTTCTCAGAAAAAGAATTGAAGAATAAAAAAAGCACGCTTCGGCGTGCTTTTTTCTTGCTTATTTTTTGATAATGAAGCTGTCGTTGAGAATAAGGCTGCTGTACATCATAAGGACGTCCGCACCTTCGAATTCAACGTACTGACCGATGAAATTCGGGAGAAGATAACGGGTATCGATAATGGTTATCTTCGAATAATCGCGCATAAGAAGCGGAGAAAGGGAAGAACCGAAGGAATCGCGGAAGATTATAAGATGTCTTTCGGTTTCTGCGGAAGAGTTTGTGACTTCCAGAAGCGGAACCGCACCGGAAAGATAGAATTCATAGGGGTCCTTGTCTTCGAGTTTTCCAAAATCGTAAATCCCGCCTTCTTTTCCTGTTTCGTAGTTGAAAACGGTCATGGATTCAAGTTCCGGGGTGGTGAGATAAACGATTTTTTCCGGCTTGAGCGGAAGAGCGCTTTGGCCGTAATAAACACCGTGGAAGTTTTCGGTGGCAACCTTTTCCTCAAGATCTTCAAAGGGTCTTGCTTCAAGCGAAACAAGGATCTTTTCCGCAACTTCGGTGATTTCCTGCTGCTGCCAATGGGTATCGGCAAAATAATAATCGTCTTCATCAAGCAAATCGAAGATGCTGACGTATTTTGCAAACTCAAGGTTTTCGGCAAAGAATTTTTCCATTTCAGCGTGGTCCATTACAGGATATCCGTTTTCTGCACCGATGTAATAACCTTTATCCGGAACAACGGAGAAAACGACTTTGTTAACCTTATCTTTCATATAGGTTTCATAAAGTTCGTTAAAACGTTCCGCCGCATATTCAAGGGAATCCATATTGAGCGGAAAATCCAGTTTTGCAATATGGCCTTCGGCAAAATAAAGATCGTTGTTATCGGAAAGGCCGAAAAGATAATATCTTGCAAGAGCCTTTACCGCCCTGAAAGTATCCCTCATGGGGAACTGATCGTTGGTATAGTTTTCAAAATCCTCCATAAAATCGCCGTTAAAGATGGTTTTTATGGAAAGTTCAGGAAGCTGCGCAAGAGGTCTGCGCTCGCTTTCGGAAAAATCTTCGTCGGGTTTGAGCATTGCAAAAAGAGAAAACCCAAATATGAGCACTGCAGCAACGATTATGGTATAGATATACTGTGTTTTCTTTTTCATTTTCCGCACCTCCTTAGAATCTGAAATAGAGGAACGGGTTGAAAGAACCGTCCGCAAGATATCCGGTTACCATTATGAGCACCGCCGCAAAGCCGAGAGGTTTAAGCACAGCAAAAACTTTTCCGCCGATTGCGGTGGAATCGATTTTTTTGAGCACGGTTTTGACGACCGGAGTTGCCAGAAGAGAACCGGCAACGAACATAAGAGCATAGCTTTTAAGATAATAGAAGGTTTCTGTTCCGAAAAGCGGAATTTGGGAAAGGCCGAACATTCCTTTAAGGTCCTCAATGGCGCCGCCGAGGTTAACGGAATTGAAAATCACAAAACCGATTGCGGTGAAGAAGAGAACGTAGATATGGCTGAGCACCGCCGGAGCTTTGTCGAGATATTTCTTGAGCCACATTTTTTCGATGACGAGCATAATTCCATAGAAAAGGCCCCAGACGATAAACTGCCAGTCCGCTCCATGCCAGAAACCGGTTAAGAACCATACAACAAAAATGTTTAAAAGGAAACGGGAAGTTTTAACTCTGTTTCCGCCGAGGGGAATATATACATAATCCCTGAACCAGCTTCCGAGGGACATATGCCATCTTCTCCAGAATTCGGTGATGCTTTTGGAGATGAAGGGGAAATCGAAGTTTTCGAGGAAAGTGAACCCGAAAATTCTTCCGAGGCCGATTGCCATATCGGAATAACCGGAGAAGTCAAAGTAAATCTGGAGCATGAATGCAGCCGCATACATCCAATAGAAAAGAACAGTTTTTTCGCTGCTTTCGCGGAAAACGGAACAAAGTTCGCCGAAGGCATTTGCAAAAAGAACTTTTTTGCCGAGACCGATGCAGAAACGCTGGATTCCGTAAGCGGTTTTTTCAAGAGTATGGGTGCGGTTTTTAAGCATATCCGCAATATCAACGTAGCGGACGATGGGTCCTGCGATAAGCTGGGGGAAAAGAACAACGTAAGCTCCGAAATCCACAATGTTTTTGTTGGCCTTGGTGTCGCCGCGATAAACATCTATGGTGTAGCTTGCGATCTGGAAAGTATAGAAGCTTATACCTACCGGAAGCGCAATTTTAAGAAGCGGAACTGAAAGTCCGGTTGCGGCATTGAAGTTGCTGATGAAAAAATCCGCATATTTGAAATATGCAAGAAAAGAAAAGCTTATTATAACGGAAATTATCATAAGGATTTTTCTCGCCTTTTGAGTTTTTGCCTTATCCATCAGAAGAGCAAGGCCCCAGGCGGAAGTTATTGAAACCGCCATAAGGAAAACGTAAACCGGTTCGCCCCAGGCATAGAAAATAAGGCTATAGACAAAAAGAACCGCATTTTTAAGTTTTTTCGGCGCCGCAAAATAAGTTATCAGAACAAGCGGCAGAAAATAATAAAGGAAAGGAATGCTCGAAAAGAGCATGGATTCACCTCCAGAAAAATTTTTAGACAAAAAGGTTTTAAAAGTTTTGATTATTCAATCAGAATTTTTAAAGCCCTTTTGTTTTAATTAAGCCGGGCGCACCGGAAGGTGCGCCCGATTGTTTTTCGAAAAATTATGCGATTGCTTCGCTGTAAACAACTTCTGCTGCAGGATATGCTTCGGTGAATTTTGCTTCAAAGGGGTTGATAGCATCGTTAACGCCGAAAGCAGCAACAACATATTCGTTGCCGATGGTTGCGATTACCATTTTGTCGGGGAAACCGCACATCCACTGGTTGGAAGCGATTGCTTCGTGCATGGTTTCTGCAAAAGCAGCTGCATCAGCAACTTTGAAAGCGCCTGCGGTGAAGGAGTTGAGGTTCATTCCGTGAACAAGGCCTGCTGCTTCGATAACTTCGGTGCCTGCAGGAACAAGAAGAACGCCGGAAATATAATCTGCGTTGGTAACAGTGCCGGGAGCGCCATCTACCATGTTGTCATAGTCGCCGCCCATTGCGAAGAATTTTTCGTCTTCACCGAACTGGCCCCAAACGGTTTCGAGAATTTCGAGAGCGGAACCAACGGTTACTTCTTCACCGCCGTTTTCGCCTTCTGCAGGGGTTTCGGTGCTTCCGCATGCTGCGAAGGAAAGAACCATGATCATGGCAAGGATAAATGCAAGAATTTTTTTCATTTGTTTTAATTCCTTTCTTTAATAAATGTTTTTTTGCCGCTTTGTTACGGCAATATTGTTTACGTTTTTTTGCTTTTGATGCGGCGCTTTAAAAAGCGCATATATATTAAGTGCGAGAAAAATCAAAAAGTATTGCATAAAATTTTAAAAAATTTTATGAACTTTTTGTTTCGGGCACAAAATACCGGTTATTCTCTGCCTTCCCGGAGGGGAAGGGGGACCGTTGCCTTGCAACGGTGGAAGAGGGATTAACAGATTGCGCGGAGCGCAGACAGAAATTTATCAGGGATATCCCTCCTCAGTCTGCTTCGCAGACAGCTCCTCCTCTGAGGAGCTTTTATTCCAGTTTGTATCCTGCTTTTTCGATTGCTTCGCGGATCGTTTCTTCAGGAACTTCAGCTTTCATTTTTACAACCGCATTGTCATAAAGGCAGGAAGCTGTGGCTTCCGTAATCTCCGGAATTGCTTCGAGAGCCTCTTTAACATGGGCTTCGCAATGTCCGCACATCATTCCGGAAATTTTATAGGTTTTTTCAATGATTTCCGGCGCGGATTCTTCGGTTTCCGGAGTTTTTGGAACTTCTTCGGTTTCCGGAATTTCAGCCGTTTCGGAAATTTCCTCGGTCACCGGAAGTTCTTCCGCTTTTTCTTCCGGAAGAATTTCAGAAGGAACGGTTTCGCCGGATTCGATTTTGCTTTTGCGTTTTCTGTCATGTTTCGGATCAAAAATATCAACAAGGTTAAGGCGAAGCGCGTTGCTTACAACGCAGAAGCTGGAAAGACTCATCGCCGCGGCGCCAAGCATCGGATTAAGTTCGAGACCGAAGGACACAAAAGCTCCTGCCGCAACGGGGATTCCGATTACATTATAAATAAACGCCCAGAAAAGATTCTGGCGGATATTGCGGAGAGTTGCTCTTCCGAGGCGGATCGCTGCAGGAACATCGGAAAGTCGGCTTTGCATAAGAACGGTATCCGCGCAATCGATGGCAACGTCCGTTCCCGCTCCGATTGCAATTCCGATATCCGCGGAGGCAAGGGCGGGAGCATCGTTTATTCCGTCGCCTACCATTGCAACTTTTCCTTTTTCTTTAAAACGGCGTACTGCTTCTTCTTTTCCTTCCGGAAGAACTCCGGCAATAACTTCATTCACTCCAACCTGTTTTGCAATTGCTTCTGCGGTTCGTTCGTTATCTCCGGTTAACATAACGGTATGGATTCCCATGTTTTTAAGCTGTTCGATCGCTTCGGGGCTTTCTTCCTTGATAATATCCGCAACAGCGATCGTTCCGAGGAATTTTCCGTTTCCGCTGAAGAAAAGCGGCGTTTTTCCTTCGGCGGAAAGTTCCTTTGCTTTTTCTTCCGTTTCTTCGGAAACGGGTGCGGTGTTTCTTATGAATTCAAGATTTCCGCCGAAAACGGAAATTCCGCCGAGAATTCCGGTAATTCCGCTTCCGGGAAGCGCATAGAAGTTCGAAACGGCGGCGGTGTGGATTTCAAGCTCGCCGCATTTTTCAACAATTGCTTTTGCAAGGGGGTGTTCGCTTTTTTCCTCAAGGGCAAGGGCAATTTTCAAAAGAGCCGATTCGGAAACATCTTCCGCCGGGATTATATCGGTAACGGCAGGTTCACCTTTTGTGATGGTTCCGGTTTTGTCCAGAACAACAATTTCGGTTCTTCCTGCTTCTTCAAGAGAAGCGGCGGTTTTATAAAGAATTCCGTTTTTGGCGCCTAATCCGCTTCCGACCATAATGGCAACGGGAGTTGCAAGACCGAGAGCGCAGGGACAGCTTATTACAAGAACGGAAATTCCCCTTGCAATGGCAAATCCGATGGTTTCTCCGAGGAAAATCCAGATTGCCGCGGTTATAAGCGCAATTGTTATTACTGCAGGAACAAAAATTCCCGAAACTTTGTCCGCAACTTTTGCGATAGGCGCTTTTGTTGCGGAAGCTTCCTCCACCATTTTTATAATTCTGGAAAGGGTGGTATCCTCGCCTACTCTTGTTGCTTCACATTTTATAAATCCGCTTTGGTTTATTGTTGCGGCAGAAACGGAGGAACCGATCGTTTTATCGACCGGAACGCTTTCGCCGGTGAGAGCGGATTCGTTCACCGCAGTTTCGCCTTCAAGGACGATTCCGTCAACGGGAATGTTTTCCCCCGGGCGAACAACAAAAATTTCGCCTTTACGGACTTCATCAATTCCCACGGAAACCTCTTCGCCGTTTCTGATAACAGTGGCTGTGGCCGGAGCAAGATTCATAAGCGAACGGAGAGCATCTGTTGTTTTTCCTTTGGAACGGGCTTCAAGCATTTTTCCAACCGTTATAAGCGCAAGTATCATCGCCGCAGATTCAAAATAAAACTCATGGAGATAATGATGCGCGCCGGAAAGATTTCCCCCAATCACTTCTTCGGTCATTGCATAGAGGGCATAGACACTGTAAACAAAGGAGGCTCCGGAACCGAGCGCAACAAGGGTATCCATATTCGGCGCTTTATGGAGCAGGCCTTTGAATCCATTGATAAAGAATTTCTGATTTATTACCATTACGATTGCGGAAAGGAGAAGTTGGGCAAGGCCGATTGCAATGCAGTTTTTTGCAAGGAATTCCGGAAGAGGCCAACCCCACATGGTGTGGCCCATAGAAATATACATAAGCAACGCAAGAAAACCTATCGAATACCAAAGGCGCTTTTTAAGAACCGGCGTTTCCTTATCTTCAAGAGCATCTGCTTTGCTTTGTTTTTTATCTTTTTGACTTTCGGATTTAAGCGAAGCACCGTAGCCGGCTTTTTCAACCGCAAAGATTATTTCTTCAGGTTTTGCCGTGCCTTCAACTCCCATTGAATTTGTCAGAAGACTTACTGAACAGGAAGTTACCCTTTCCAGTTCCGAAACCGCTTTTTCAACTCTTGCGGAGCAAGCCGCACAGCTCATTCCGGTTACGTTATATTGTTCCATTTATCAAAAACACCTTCTTCGGCGTAAGTTTTGTTCCAGTTTAAGCTCAAAATTCCGCTTCTACCCCATTATATCTATTATTTTAACATAATTTAAATAAAATTCAATAAGAGATTTTTTCCAAAACCATTTTTTTCATTTTTATTTTGGAATAAAAATTTTCCCTTCGGCAAGAATAATGCCAAAGGATTTTTTGAAAAAGGTGGTCATAAAATGAAAAACAACAAAAAAAGCGGCCTCGGCGGTTTTCTTGCGGGACGCGGATTTTATGCCGCAATGGCAGTTTGCCTTCTTGGCGCAGTTGCCGCCGCCTGGGTAACCGCCGGACGCACCATTGATTCCATCAACGAAAAAAACAACGTTTCCGTTCCGGAAAACCGAGTTGTTTCCGAAGAAAAATATAACCCGGAGGAATCTCTCTTTGCTTCCGAAGATGTTTCCAAACCGAAGGAAGACGTTAAAATTGAAAAACCGGAAACTTCCGGAAAAGAAGAAAACACTTTTAATTTTTTCGGCAGCAAATCTTCCTTTTCAATGCCTGCTGAAGGTGAAATTTGCGCAAGCCACAGCGGAGGCGAACTTGTTAAATATGATGCCCTTGACGAATGGCGCACCCATGACGGGATTGATATCGCCTGCCCTGCCGGAACTGAAATCAAGGCCGTTTCCGACGGAACAATCTCCTCGGTTTCAAACGATCCTCTCTGGGGAACCACCGTTGAAATTACCCACAAAGGCAACATCATCAGCATCTATTGCGGACTTTCCTCCGAAATTTCCTTTAAAAACGGCGACGAAGTCAAAGCAGGCGACGTTATCGGAACTCTCGGCGAAACCAATCTTGCGGAAGTTGATAAAGATTCCCACCTTCATTTTGCTATGAAGGAAAACGGAAAATTTATCGATCCTATGACAAAAATCAAATAAAAAAAGCACCCTTTCGGGTGCTTCTTTTTTTGTTTATCCAAGAATTTTTTCGTAAAGATTTATATATTCCTTTGCGCTGCGGTCCCAGCTGAAATCGCAGGAAAGCGCGTTGAGCACCGCTTCGTGCCAACGTCCGCTATCGAAATAAAGTCTTTGAGCACGGTGGATGGCGTCGAGCATATCGTCTGCGTTATAAGTCTGGAATGTGAAGCCGTTTCCGTTGGCTCCGCCAATATCCTTGATGGAATCCTTGAGTCCGCCGGTTTCGCGAACTATCGGAATCGTTCCGTAGCGCAGAGCGATCATCTGTGCAAGGCCGCAGGGTTCGCTTTTACTTGGCATAAGGAAAACATCGGAACCTGCATAGATCTTTCTTGCAAGGGCGGGAATAAAACCGCAGACAAAGCTGATCCTGCCGGGATATTTTTCCTGCATATGGCGGAAGAAACTTTCGAAAGCGGATTCGCCGGAACCGAGGATCGCTATCTGGACGTTTCCTTCCATAATTCTGTCGCAAACGGCACGGACAAGATCGAGTCCTTTATGGGAAACAAGTCTGCCGACCATTCCTATAATCATAACGTCGGATCTTTCCTCAAGTCCCATTTCCTTCTGGAGTTCCGCTTTGCATTTTGCTTTTCCGGAAAGATCAAATTTGGAGAAAGTTGCCGGAATTTCGGCATCGGTGGAAGGGTCATATCCTTCGGTATCGATTCCGTTGAGAATTCCGGAAAGCTTATAGGTTCTTTCACGAAGAAGGCGATCCATTCCCCAGGCAAACCAGGGATTCTGGATTTCCTCGGCATAGGTAGGGCTTACTGTGGAAATTGCGTCGCACTGGTCAATGCCGGTTTTCATATAGTTGCAGCGTCCGTCATATTCAACGATTCCACGTCTGGTTTCCGGAATTCCGAGAACATCCGCAGCAAAATACATATCATAGTTGCCCTGATACTGGATGTTGTGGATGCTGTAAACCGTTTTGATTCTGGAGATTTTTTCTTCCTCGGAAAAGAAAAGCTTGATGAATGCGGGAATAAGTCCGGTTTGCCAATCGTGACAATGGATAACATCCGGATCGAAATCCATATGTTTTATTGCTTCGATAGCGGCCATGGAAAAATAGCCGAAACGCTCGCCATCATCAAACTGTCCGTAAATTTCCGGACGTTTGAAATAATATTCGTTATCTATAAAATAGAAAGTTACTCCGTTGCAAACGGTTTTCAGAAGTCCGCAATAAAGATTGCGCCAGCCGAGCCATACTTTGAATTCCGCAATTTTTTCCATTCCTTCGCGGAATTTATACGGAATATTGGAATAGAGCGGAAGAATTACGCGGCATTCATTTCCTGTTTTGTTAAGAGCTTTGGGAAGCGCACCGATTACATCGGCAAGACCGCCGGATGCGATAAAGGGTCTTGCTTCGCTTGCAGCAAAAAGTACGTTCACAAAATTCCCTCCCTTTTATAAATCTCCGTTGCCGGGAGATTTTTATTTTTTATAAAACCGTATCCTTCGGGATATAGAGCGGATATTTTTCGGAACCTGCAAGATGAGTTCCTGCAGGAATTACAACGTTTTTATCGGTGATTACCCATTCAAGTTCGCAGCCTTCGCCTACGAAGGTGTTGTGCATGAACACGCAGCCTTTTACCTTTGCGCCTTCGCCGATTGTTGCTCCGCGGAAGAGAACGGATTTTTCGATTTCGCCGTCAACATGGCAGCCGTCTGTTACAAGAGATTCGGAAACCTTTGCATTTTCGCCATATTTTGCAGAAACCTGGTCGCGGACACGGGTATAAATCGGTCTTTCTGCCGGGAAAAGGGATTTTCTTACTTCCGGTTTAAGAAGAGCAAGAGATGCATCAAGATAGTTGCGAAGACCGGTCAATTTATTGCAATAGCCGTCAAACTGATAGCCGCGAATGTTGAGCACGCCTTTTTTCTGCATGAGCACGCTGTTTACGAAGCTGTGCTCATTTTTGCTTGCACATTCCGCAATAAGCTCATCGAGAAGAGGTTTTTTGATTATTGCGATATCAAGATAAATATTCTGGGTTCCTTCAAGTTCGGGGTTGAGATAAAGATCGAGGAGTTTTCCGCATTCGTTGAAGAAAAGTGCTGCGCATTTTTTCTCGCGGAAAACTTCGCTGCGTTTATAAACAAGAGTTATATCGGCGCCGCTTTCCTTATGCTGTGCAATAACCGGACGAAGATCGATGTTTGCAACAACGTCGCTGTCGGAAAGTACAACGTTTTTCGCGTCGCTTGCTTTTATGTATTCACGAACGCCGTAAAGAGCTTCCATTCTGCCGCGGTAAACGCCTCTTTCGCCTGCATAAGGAGGAAGGATCGAAAGTCCGCCGTTTTTGCGGGACATATCCCATTCCTGTCCGTTACCGACATGGTTCATAAGGCTCTGATAGTTTTTGCTGGGAACAAGGCCTACGTCGTAAATTCCGGAGTTAGTCATGTTGGAAAGAGCAAAGTCGATCATGCGGTATCTTCCGCCGAAAGGAATAGAACCGAGGGTTCTGTTGGCGGTAAGCTGAGGAACAAGGTCATCATGCATATTGCATACGATTATACCAAGGATATCTCTCATTTTGCTGCCTCCTTTCCGGAAATTGCGCCGGCTTCAATTTCTGCTTCATCGGCAACAACAGCTTCCGGACCTACGAGGGTTACTTTTCCGTCCGGGCTGCCGACTTTTGCTTTTTCGCCGATCACTGCATTTTCGCCTACGATGGTTTTGTAAATTTTTGCGCCGGCTTTAACGGTTGCGCCGGGCATTATGATACTTTCTTTGACTTCTGCGCCTTTTTCAATGGTTACACCGGCAAAAAGAACGGAACGTTCGACTTTTCCGCCGACTGTGCAGCCTTCGGTAACCATGGAACCTTTGATTTCTGCACCTTCTTCAACCATATGAGGAGGCATTACGGGGCTTCGGCTGTAGATTTTCCAGCTGTTGTCATAAAGGTTAAGGTCGCTTCCGTCAAGAAGGTCCATGTGAGCTTCCCAAAGGGAATCCACGGTACCGACGTCTTTCCAATAACCTTCGAAAGCATAAACGGCCATTTTTTCGCCTGCTTCGAGCATGTTGGGAAGAACGTTTTTGCCGAAGTCGTTTTCGGATTCGGGATCTGCTTCATCCTCAGTAAGATATTTGCTGAGTTTATCCGCGGAGAAAATATAGATTCCCATGGAAGCAAGGTCGCTTCTGGGGTTCGCCGGTTTTTCTTCAAATTCGGTAATGTAACCTTCTTCATCCGCAATAATTACGCCGAAACGGGATGCTTCGGAAAGCGGAACTTTAAGAGCTGCAACGGTTACTGCAGCGCCTTTTTCGATATGTTTTTCAAGCATTGCGGCATAGTCCATTTTATAAATGTGGTCGCCGGAAAGAATTACAACATATTCAGGATCATAGCGCTCGATAAAGCGGAGGTTCTGATAAATGGCGTTTGCGGTACCTTTATACCAGTCACGGCCGGTGTTGCGCTGATAAGGCGGAAGAACAAAGGCGCCGCCGCCCATGCGGTCAAGGTCCCAGGGCTGTCCGTTTCCGATATATTGGGAAAGTTCGAACGGCTCATACTGCGTAAGAATACCAACGGTATCGACCCCGGAGTTTACGCAGTTGGAAAGCGGGAAATCGATAATTCGATATTTTCCACCAAAGGGCACCGCCGGTTTGGCAAGGTCCTTAGTGAGGGCATAAAGTCTGCTGCCCTGGCCGCCGGCCAGAAGCATTGCTAACATTTTTTTACGCAAGATATATCAACCTCCTTGGATTATTTAACAAAACATTTTCCTTTTCAGGGAATTTTTCTGAAGATCACTGCAGAGTTGGGCGCAAGATCGACCGCTGTGAAATCGGAATAACCTTCGTGCCAGCTTTCTCTTGTTCCGTTCGGGAACCAGCCGCTTCCGCCGAAACGGGTTTCATCGGTGGAGAAAATTTCTTCCCATTTGCTGTTTTCCGGAACTTCAACATGGAAACCGCGGTATTCGTTCGGGCAGAAGTTGAAGGCAAAGAGAAGTTCGCTTCCGTCTTTTGCAATCCTTCTGAATGCAAGGGCGTTGCGGTCCGCTTCGTTGCAGCTTGCCCATTTGAAACCTTCCCAGTTTTCATCGTTTTCCCAACATTCCGGATGTTCTTTATAGAGTTTATTCAGTTCTCTGGAAAGATCATGGAGTTTTCTGTGGCTCTCATATTCGAGAAGGAACCAATCCAGCTCGCGTTTTTCGTCCCATTCGATAAAATGTCCGAATTCCTGTCCCATAAAGAGAAGTTTTTTGCCGGGAAAACCGATCATATAAGCGAACAAAGCGCGCAGGCCTGCAAATTTCTGGTCATATTCTCCGGGCATTTTATTGATGAGGGAATATTTTCCGTGAACAACTTCATCGTGGGAGAAAGGAAGGATAAAGTTTTCGGAAAATGCGTACATCATTCCGAAAGTGAGTTTATTGTGGTGGTGCTGGCGGTAGATCGGATCAAGGGACATATAGGAAAGGGTGTCGTTCATCCAGCCCATGTTCCATTTGAAATTGAATCCAAGACCTCCGTCTGCAGCGGGGCGGGAAACCATCGGGAAGGAAGTTGCTTCTTCAGCAACCATCATAACCCCGGGATATTCCTTGTTTATCGCGGTGTTGATATCGCGGAGCATTCCGATTGCTTCGATGTTTTCTCTTCCGCCGAACTGATTGCGTTCCCATTCGTTGTCATTTTTTCCGTAATCGCGGTAAAGCATCGAGGAAACCGCATCAACGCGCATTCCGTCGATATGATATTTTTCGATCCAGTACATTGCGGAGGAAGCAAGGAAGCAGCGGACTTCGTTTCTGCCGAAGTCAAAAACTTTTGTGCCCCAATCTTCCCTTTCGCCCATCTGGGGATTTTTATATTCATAACAGGGTTCCCCGTCAAAATTCATAAGACCGATCGCATCTTTGGGGAAATGCGCCGGGACCCAGTCCATGATTACGCCGATTCCGTTCTTATGAAGAGTATCGACAAAATACATGAAATCTTCCGGAGTTCCGTAACGGCTTGTGGGTGCAAAATAGCCGAGGCACTGATATCCCCAGGAACCGTCGAAGGGATGTTCCGTTACCGGAAGAAGTTCAACGTGGGTATAGTTCATTTCCTTTGCATAGGCTGCAAGTTCATCGGCGGATTTTCTGTAATCGAAAAAGTTTCCGTCCGGATATTTTCTCCAGGAACCGATATGTACTTCGTAAATGTTCACCGGACTGTGGTACATATCCCATTTTGCGCGATGCTCAAGCCATTTTTTATCTCCCCATTTATATTTGGGGGAGCAAACCATTGAGGCGGTGTAGGGTCTTGTTTCAGAATGGAAAGCATAGGGGTCTGCTTTTTCTATAACCTCGCCCCAGGGTGTTTCGATTGCAAATTTATATCTGGTATAATCTTCAAGTCCGTCAACGCGGCATTCCCAGACGCCGTCGCTTATTTTATGCATGGGGTCCGCACCGGCCGACCAGGAGTTCCAATCGCCCACAACGGAAACGGATTTTGCGTTGGGCGCCCAGGTTCTGAAAACAACTGCCTTTTTGCGGCTTCCTCTTATTCTATGTGCTCCGAGAAATTCATATGCGCGGTAGTTTGTTCCCTGGTGGAAAAGATATACCGGAAGTTCAAGCGGATTTTGTTTTTTTGCCATAGAGTTCTCCTTTCAAATTTGAAAAGGTTTTCCTTTTTTGGGGAAAACAGCCGCCCGAGGCGACTGATAAGGCGTACACCGAATTTATATGCAGATTCAAACGGATTTTTAAGATGTTTTTGTTATTTTTATTTCGTTTGTTCTTTCTTCATTATCTGAAATGTACGACCTACTTATACATATACCATTTTAGCACCTTTCCGCTGTATATTTCAACGCTGAATCTGTAGAAATAACACAGGCATTTTATGTTAAAATGACGAAAAACCATTATTTTTTTAAAATAATCTTTAAAATATAAAAGCTCTGTGATATACTGATTCTATATTTCACCATTAGGAGGTATTCTACTTTGTACAGCGGAACAAATGTTGATAAATATAGCTTCAGAAACGATTATTCAGAAAGCGCACATCCCCAGATCATCAAAAAACTTCTTGATCTTGCTTATGAAACCAACACTCCTTACGGAATGGACCGCCATTCCGAAGCAGCTGCAAATATGATCCGCGAACTTTGCGGAACCCCCGGCGCGGAAGTTGCTTTTACTTCCGGCGGCACCGCAACCAACGTTCTTGCAATCTCCGCTTTTCTCCGCAACACCTATGATGCGGTAATCTGCGCAGACACCGGCCATATCAATGTTCACGAAACCGGTTCCATCGAATATATGGGAAGAAAAGCCATCACCATTCCTGTTGGAGTTGACGGAAAACTCACCCCCGAAATCATCGACCCCGTTTTCAAAGGCTTTGAAAGCGAACACATGGTCATTCCCAAGCTCGTTTATATTTCCCAATCCACCGAGCTCGGCACCCTTTATACCAAAGCGGAACTTACTGCACTTTCCGAATATTGCCACGCAAACGGAATGTGGCTTTTTGTTGACGGCGCAAGACTCGCTTCCGCCCTTACCGCAAAATGCAACGACGTAACCCTCAAGGATCTCGGCGCTCTTACCGACGGATTCTATCTCGGCGGAACAAAAAACGGCCTTCTCTTCGGCGAAGCTCTTGTTCTCACCGATCCCAAAGTTTACGATCATCTCCGCTGGCTCATCAAACAGCGCGGCTATATGCTTGCAAAAGGCTTTGTAGTTGGCGCAATGTTTGAAGAAGCTCTTTCCACCGGTCTTTATTTCGAGATGGGAAAATACGCAAACAGCTGCGCTGAACGAATTGTTGAAGCAATCAAACAGGCAGGTTTCGATCTTTATTGCGAATTCCAGACCAACCAGATTTTCGTTCTTCTTCCGGAAGAACTTGGTCAGGAACTTTCCGATACTTACGGCTGCTTTATCCAGGCAAGACTTCCCGACGGAAGATGGGCTGTCAGAATCGTAACTTCCTGCGCAACCACCGAAGATGCCATTACCGATATTTCCGCATGGTTCATCAAAAAAGTTGCAGCCGGAATTGTTAAAAATTACATCGGAAAATAATTTTTTCAAAAGCCTTCCGCAAGGGAGGCTTTTTTTGTTTCTTAATTTTTTATTAAGTTTTCTTTTTAAATCTTGCGTGATTTTTTCCTCCGTGGTAACATAGATATGTAAAAGAAAAAAGGAGGTAATAACCATGTTCTGTCCCAGATGCGGAACTCAGATTCCGGAAAACGACCATTACTGCCCCACCTGCGGAGAGCCCGCTTTTGCAAAAACTTCCGTCCCGGACGAAAGCGACCACACCGCAATGTTCGACCCCGAAGATGCAGGAAGAACCAATATCCTTTCCGCTCTTTGCTATTTCAATTTTATTTTCATTATCATCGCCCTTCTTCTTGAGCCGAACTCAAAATTCCTTCGTTACCACATCAACCAGAGCCTTGTGCTCACTGTTTTCGCCTTCCTTTGCGGAATTGTAGCAATCGTTCCTTTCCTCGGCTGGATCGCTTCCGCAATCGGCGCGGTTATGACTCTTGTTTTAACTGTTATGGGAATTCTCCGCGCATACAAATGTCAGGCCAAAGATCTTCCGATAATCGGAAAATATACCATCGTGAATTACGACTGATACATAAACAAAAATAATAAAAAAGCCGTCCGCAGGGGCGGTTTTTTGTTTTTCAAAAAATTTTTATATATATATTGTAAAAAGTATTTGATATCTATATTAAAGGGTGGTAAAATATAAACTGGTATAATTTGCACAGGAGGTGCTTTTTTTACAATGCCAAATGATAATATCAGAAACTTTTGTATAATCGCACATATCGACCACGGCAAATCCACCCTTGCCGACAGAATTCTTGAAAACACCGAAGCTGTAACTCCCCGCGAAATGGAAGAACAGCTTCTGGATAATATGGATATCGAGCGCGAACGCGGAATTACTATCAAATCCCGCGCAGTCCGCCTTGATTACAAAGCCGATGACGGAAACAACTATGTTTTCAACCTTATCGACACCCCCGGACACGTTGACTTCAACTATGAAGTTTCCCGCTCTCTCGCAGCTTGCGAAGGCGCTGTTCTCATTGTTGATGCTTCCCAAGGTGTTGAGGCGCAGACCCTTGCAAACACTTATCTTGCGGTTGACCACAACCTTGAGATCGTTCCGGTAATCAATAAAATCGATCTTCCTGCGGCAGATCCTGAAAGGGTTGCCCACGAAATCGAGGATATCATCGGAATCCCCGCTCTCGATGCTCCGCAGATCTCCGCTAAAACCGGCGTCAACATCCATTCCGTTCTCGAAGCAATCGTTGAAGGTATCCCCGCTCCGGAAGGAAACGATGAAGCACCGCTCAAAGCGCTTATCTTCGACTCCATTTATGACAGCTACCGCGGCGTAATCGTTTATGTCCGCGTTGTTGACGGCGAACTCCATTCCGGCGACAGAATCAGAATGATGGCGACCGGCGCGGAATTTGACGTTGTTGAAGTAGGTTACATGGGCGCAACAAGACTTGTTCCCAGCGGAGTTCTCAAAGCAGGCGAAGTTGGTTACATAACCGCTTCCATCAAAACCGTTGCGGATACCGCAGTCGGTGATACCGTAACCCTTGCGGAAAATCCTGCGGAAGAAGCTCTTCCCGGTTATAAAAAGGTAAACCCCATGGTTTATGCAGGTATCTATCCTCTCGACGGCGCAAAATACGGCGACCTTCGCGAGGCTCTTGAAAAGCTTACTCTTAACGATGCTTCCCTTCATTTTGAACCGGAAACTTCCGCAGCTCTCGGTTTCGGTTTCCGCTGCGGATTCCTTGGCCTTCTCCATATGGAAGTAATCCTCGAGCGTCTTGAAAGAGAATATAACCTTGACCTCATCACCACCGCTCCCAGCGTTGTTTATAAACTCTATCTCAACGACGGCCGTGTTCTTGAGCTTGATAACCCCACCAACTATCCGGATCCGGCGATAATCGATTCCACCGAAGAACCCTATGTCCGCGCTTCCATTTTCACTCCCACCCAATATATCGGAAGCATTATGGAACTTTGTCAGGAACGCCGCGGAATTTATAAGGATACCAAATATCTCGAAGCAGACCGCTGCGAAGTTCATTATGAACTCCCCCTCGGTGAAATCATCTATGACTTCTTCGATGCTCTCAAAAGCCGCACCAGAGGATATGCTTCCTTCGACTATGAACCCTGCGGTTACAGAGCAAGCAAACTTATAAAACTCGATATTCTCCTTAACGGCGACCCGGTTGACGCCCTTTCCATGATCGTTTTTGCCGATAACGCTTACCCCAGAGCAAGAAAAATCGTTGAAAGACTCCGCGACAACATCGCCCGTCAGCTTTTCGAAGTTCCTGTTCAGGCAGCAATCGGCGGAAAAATCATTGCCCGCGAAACCATTAAAGCGCTCCGCAAGGACGTTCTTGCAAAATGCTACGGCGGCGATATTTCCCGTAAGAAAAAACTTCTTGAAAAACAGAAGGAAGGTAAAAAGAAGATGCGCCGCATAGGTTCCGTCGAGCTTCCTAAAGAAGCATTCATGGCGGTTCTCAAGCTGGACGATGACTAAGCCTTCCCCTCTGGAAAAGCCGATTATTAAATAAATTTTCTTTTTATTAAAATAAAAAGAGGTTTTTTGCAAAATTTTGCGTATATAGTATATGTAAGATAAAATTTCCGAAAAAGGAGGCGGCAGAAAATGAATATCCGCGAAATGACGGAACAGTTTGAACGCGAAACTCTTTCGCCGATGGCGACCCTTTCCGCAGAAACAAAAGGCAGACTTTTTCCTCTTGAATCCGACGGCATCCGTACGGATTTTCAGCGCGACAGAGACAGAATTATCCACTGCAAGGCTTTTCGCCGCCTTATGCACAAAACCCAGGTTTTTTTAAGCCCGGAAGGCGACCATTACCGCACCCGCCTTACCCATACCCTTGAAGTTGCGCAGATTGCGAGAACAATGGCTGTTGCTCTCCGCCTTAACGAAAATCTGACCGAGGCAATCGCTCTTGGCCACGACCTCGGCCACACTCCTTTCGGTCATGCAGGCGAAAGAGCACTTAACGAAGTTGCTCCCGGCGGTTTCCGCCATTATGAACAGAGCCTCAGGGTCATCGACGTTCTTGAAAGGGACGGAAACGGACTTAATCTTACTTATGAAGTAAGGGACGGCATTGTTTGCCACACCAAAGGAAAGGAAGCGGACACTCCCGAAGGCAGAATCGTAAAACTTGCGGACTATTTTGCTTATGCTCATCACGATTTTGAGGATGCGGTCCGCGCAGGAGTTCTTACCGAAGCGGCTGTTCCAGCCGAAGTTAAAGAGATCCTCGGCGTTGGCGCAACCCCACGCCTTACGAAAATGATAACCTCCGTTATCGAAAATTCCAAAGAGGATATCTGCATGGCGCCGGATGTTGCCGCCGCAAGCAAACTTCTCAAAGAATTTATGTTCGAAAACGTTTATACTAACCCCATTGCAAAATCCCAGGAACACAAAGCAGAAGCGCTTGTTAAAGCTCTTTATGAATTTTTCCTTGAAAATGCAAACGCTCTTCCCGCGGAATATCAGGCAATTGCCATGCGCGACGGTCTCGACAGAGGCGTTTGCGATTATATCAGCGGTATGAGCGACCGTTATGCGATCAAACTTTATAACGACTTCTTTGTTCCAAAAGGCTGGAACAGAGAATAAAAATCTTCCTTTGTTAAAAGAAGCACTTATTCCGGAAAGGAGGCAGGCCCATGATTCCGCAAAGTTTTATTGAAGAACTTAAAATGAACAGCGATATCGAATCCGTTATTTCGAGCTACGTTCAGCTCAGAAAACGCGGAAGGATTTCAACCGGGCTTTGCCCTTTCCATTCCGAAAAAACCGGTTCCTTCACCGTTTATCCTGAAAGCCAGTCGTTTTATTGTTTCGGCTGCGGCGCCGGCGGCGACGTTATCGGCTTTATCCGCAGAATCGAAAACCTTGAATATATTGAAGCAATAAAATTTCTTGCCCAGCGGGCAGGAATGAATGTTCCGGAAGATGCTGCGGAAGATAAAACCGCTCTTCTTAAGACAAAAATCCTTGAAATGAACCGGGAAGCCGCAAGATTTTATTTTTCGGAACTGACAAAGCCAAACGGTAAGGCCGCCCTTGATTACCTTCTCGGGCGCGGACTTGAACCCAAGACCATAAAGCATTTCGGCCTCGGCTATGCCCCGAACGAATGGACAAGGCTCACCGATCTTCTTGCGTCAAAAGGTTTCCACTATGAAGATATGGTTGCAGCCCAGCTTTCCCGCAAAAGCGAAAAAAACGGAAAATATTACGACGTTTTCCGTGACAGAGTTATGTTCCCCATCATTGATCTTCGCGGAAATGTAATTGGTTTCGGCGGAAGAAAAATGAGCGGCGACGGCCCGAAATATTATAACTCGCCAGATACTCCGGTTTTCAAAAAAACAAAAAACCTTTTTGCGCTGAACTTTGCTAAAAAGCAAAAGCTTGAAAGGCTTATCCTCTGCGAAGGATATATGGACGTTATCGCCATGCACCAGGCAGGCTTCACCGAAGCGGTCGCCTCCCTCGGAACTTCGCTGACTTCCGATCAGTGCAGGCTTGCTTCCTCTTACGTTGAGGAAGCGGTTCTTGCTTACGATTCGGACGAAGCCGGACAGAAAGCAACAAAAAGAGCCATCGGTCTTCTGGACGAAGTGGGAATACGTTCCAAAGTTCTTTCCATTCCGGATGCAAAGGACCCGGACGAATTTATTAAAAAATTCGGCGGCGCAAGGTTTAAAAAACTTGTTGAACAGAGCGCAGGCTCAACTGAATATGAACTTTCAAAAATCAGCAAAAAATACGACACGGAAACTCCCGAAGGAAAAATTTCCGCGCTGAAGGATGCGGTCGGGCTTCTGGCGGATATGAAAAATCCGCTCGAAAGAGAAGTCTGGGCGGCAAAACTCGCAAGAGATTACGGCACGACCAAAGAAGGAATTCTGACGCAGGTCCAATCAAGGATAAAACGCAGAGCAAGAGCCGAAAGCTCAAAAGCCATAAGCGGAACCGCCCAGAGCACAACTTTTGGCGGCGCCGTTCCGGAAAAGCTTAAAAATCCGGCTTCCGCCGCAGCGGAAGAAAGGCTTCTCGGCGCAATTTTGAGGCATCCGGAAACTTTGAGCACCGTGAGCACCGTTCTTTCGCCGGAAGATTTTATCTGCGAGCTTTACGGAAATTTTTACCGGAAGCTTCTCAGTTCCGTGAGCACCGGGTCTGAAATATCACTGACCCTTTTCGGCGAAGATTTCACCCTTGAGCAGCAAGGCATTATCGCAAAACTTGCCCATCTTGCAAGGGACCATCAATATTCAGCTGAAGATGCTTCCGAAGCGGCAAAAACCATTCTTCGCCTTAAGGAAAAGAAAACCGATAAAGAAATCGGCGAACTTTCCGGAGCCGAACTTACGGCCTACATTGACAGAATGAGAAAAGCAAAAAAATAAAAAAACCTCCCTTGCCCAAAGGAAGGCTTTTGAATAAGTTACCCACAACATAAACATAGATTTTTTCAGGGGGAATTTAAAATGGCAGAAAAGAAAATGACTCTTTCCGAACTTATTGAAAACGGAAAAGCAAAAGGAAAACTTACCACCAAGGAAATCACCGATTTTATCGAGGAAATGGATTTTGAGGTTGAACAGGTCGATAAACTTTACGACATTCTCGAAAGCAACAACATCGAAATCATCGAAGATTTTTCCGCAACCGCAGACCTTGATTTTGACCTTTCCGACGTTGAAGCCGACACCATTGACGAAGACGGCACCATTATCGAAGGCATTAACATTGATGACCCGGTAAAAGTTTATCTTAAAGAAATCGGCCGTGTTCCGCTTCTTACTCCGGATGAGGAAATCGAACTTGCAGAAAAAATGAACTCCGAAGACGTTTTTATCAGAACCAACGCAAGAAAACGCCTTTCCGAAGCAAACCTCCGTCTTGTTGTTTCCATCGCAAAACGCTATGTCGGCAGAGGAATGCAGTTCCTTGACCTTATTCAGGAAGGTAACCTTGGCCTTATCAAAGCAGTTGAAAAATTCGACCACACCAAAGGCTTCAAATTCTCCACCTATGCAACCTGGTGGATCCGTCAGGCAATAACCAGAGCGATAGCTGATCAGGCGAGAACCATAAGAATTCCCGTTCATATGGTTGAAACGATACATAAGGTATCGAGAACCGCTCGTCAGCTTCTTCAGGAGCTCGGCAGAGAACCCACCACCGATGAGATCGCCGAATCACT
>JAZUAX010000063.1:0-4616 GCA_045638185.1 Oscillospiraceae bacterium
TTCTCCTATCGGTGCTGAATGGGATGCTCAGATGGCTGCTTTCGAAGCATGGGCTATCGGCAAAACCGTTGACTACATCGCTGCTGTTGAACTCGTTGAATCCAACGGCCACCTCGTAGCTGCAAACGAAGCTGACCTCTATGCAGGCTGCACCATGCAGATCACTGACTTCCAGGCTGCTCTCGTAGACGCACTCAACAACACTGTTGAATTCACTGCTGATTCCTTCAAACTTGGCCTTGGCGTTGTAACTTCCTGCACTGTTGTTGACGCTACTGCTGATGCTGAAGGTTCCATCCAGATGTACACCGACTATGCTGCAGTTGTAACTGCTGAAGACGGCACCATCCTTGCTGCACGTCTCGATGCAATCCAGCCCAAAATCGGTCTCCTTGCTGACGGCACCACCACTGCTCAGGAAGACCTCAGATCCAAATACACCAAAAAAGAAGACTACGGCATGACTGTTGCTTCTCCTATCGGTGCTGAATGGTACACCCAGGCTGACGCATACTGCACCTACGTTGTAGGCAAAGTTGCTGCAGACCTCGAAGCTATCGAACTCGTAGAACACAACGGCCACGTTGTTGCTCTCAACGAAGCTGACCTCTATGCTGGCTGCACCATGCAGGTAGGTTCCTACATCGAAGCAACCGTTAAAGCAATCGGTTACGCTGACTAATTTCTAATTAGCCAAAATACAAAGGGGGATTTTTAATCCCCCTTTTATTTTTATTTTAATAACATTGTGAAATCTGCAAAATTATTATAAGAACATTTTGTTTTTGTAAAATGCTGTTATAATAGTTTTGAAACAAGAATTTTATCAGGAGGAAAAAATGAAAAGAATTCTTTCTCTTTTAATTGCCGTGCTCATGGTGCTCGGAATTTCCGGCTGTGCTCAGACCGAACCTGCTCCGGAAGAACCGCAGAAACAGAAATTTACAAAATCTTTTATAGATTATTTCGATACTGCTTCCACAATCGTAGGTTACGATTATTCCCAGGAAGAATTCGACGCAAACTGCGCAATAATCGAAGAAGAACTCAGAAATTACCATGAGCTTTACGATATCTATAACTCTTATGAAGGAGTAAACAATCTCTATTATTTAAACCGCGAAGCCGGAAAAGCTCCGGTTGAGGTTGATGAAGATATTATTGCTCTTTTTGATTTTGGCCGCGAAATGTATGACCTTACCAAAGGCAAAACCAATTATGCAATGGGTGCGGTTCTCAGAATCTGGCATGATTACCGCGAAGCCGGAAACTACGATTATTTCAGCGCAGAAGTTCCTCCTATGGAAATGCTGGAAAAAGCTTCGGAACATTGCGATATAAACGATATCATTATCGACAGGGAAAACAGTACTGTTTTCTTTGCAGATCCCGATATGAAGGTTGATGTCGGCGCTATCGGTAAAGGATATGCAACCGAAATGATCGCTCAGATTCTTGAAGAAAAAGGCGTTGATAATTATACGCTCAACATCGGCGGAAACATCCGAACCATCGGAACCAAAGGTGACGGAACCGGTTGGATCGCAGGAATTCAGAATCCGGATCTTACTTCCGAACAGGGCTTTCTCCTTCGAGTAAATTTCAGCGATCTTGCGCTTGTAACCAGCGGTTCTTACCAGCGTTATTATTATGTCGGTGAAACAAAATATCACCATATCATCGACCCGGAAACCCTTTTCCCGAAAGATAATTTTGCAGCGGTTTCTATCCTTACTCCCAACTCCGGAGTTGCGGATGCAATTTCCACCGCCTGCTTTAACCTCAGCCTTGAGGAGGGATTGGAAATTATCGAATCCATGGAAAACACCGAGGCAATGTGGGTCGAACCGGACGGAACAACACATTTTTCTTCCGGATTTGAAAAATTTATTCAGCCAGATGCATAAAATAAAAAGTCCGTGCTCAAATTTGGGCACGTACTTTTTTGAACCTTATTTTTCTCTAAAGTTTTTTATTGCAAGAGCAAGAATCGCTAATCCAAGAAGGGAAACAGCATCTCCACAATTTATCTGATCGATAGCTGCAAGCACCGTTACACCAATGCTTAAAGCAAGGGGAATGACTTTGAGCACAAGCCCGACAACATCCTCTTTATTGTTTGCTTCTGTTTTGGGAGAATGTGCCTGAAGAAGTTCATCCACGGAAACTCCGAGAATTTCTGCAAGCTTCGGGAAGGTGTTTATATCCGGGCAGGAGATATCCCTTTCCCATTTTGAAACAGCTTTGTCGGTGATATTAAGCTGATTTGCAAGTTCAAGCTGAGTCATGTTTTTAGCTTTGCGAAGTTCTGCAATTTTTTGTCCCAAAGTCTGTTTTTCCATTAAAACATCTCCTTTCGATGATTTAATTATATCGCAACAATGAAAATAACTCAACCGATAATAGGTTTATTTCAGTAAACCGAAAGTTCAGCATGAGTTCAGGGAGGAAAGAACTTTAAATTTTTTAAAAAGGTGGACTAAAACCGCTTGCTGTGTTAAAATAAAGAAGTCTAAAGCGATGTTTCGGAGGTGTTTTTATGTACCTTGAAGATACTCATAAAATCTGGATTGCAACCGGAGAAAAAGCTGTTTTTCTTGAACCCGGAATGGCAAACCGCCATGGACTTATTGCCGGCGCAACCGGTACCGGCAAAACAGTTACATTAAAAGTTCTTGCAGAAGCTTTCAGCGATATGGGTGTTCCGGTTTTCCTTTGCGATATCAAAGGCGACCTTACCGGAATGCTGAATCCCGGAAAAGAAAATAAGCACATCCGCAGAAGCATCGATAACATGGGTCTTGATTCTTTCGGATATGATTATAAAAGCTATCCTGTAAGATTTTTTGATGTTTACGGAGAAAAAGGTCACCCGGTAAGAACCACAGTTTCCGCCATGGGACCGGAACTCCTTTCAAGGCTTCTGGAACTTACTCCTGTTCAGGACGGAGTCCTCAGAATTGTTTTCCGTATTGCGGACGATGAGCAGATGCTCCTTTCTGATCTCAAAGATCTCAGGGCTATGGTTCAGTATGTTGGCGATAACGCAAAAGAATATAAGCTTACTTATGGAAACATTTCTCCCCAGAGCATAGGAGCCATCCAGCGTGCGCTCCTCAAACTTGAGGACGAAGGCGGAAATATCTTTTTCGGAGAACCGGATCTTGATCTTTCCGACTGGATAGATTGGGACGAAGAGGGCAGAGGCGTTATGAATATCCTCGAATGTCAGGAACTTTTCCAGCATCCTCTTCTTTACGGAACATTCCTTCTTTGGATGCTTTCCGAAATTTATGAAATGTTCCCGGAAGCAGGGGACCTTGAAAAACCGAAACTTGCCTTCTTCTTCGACGAAGCACATCTTCTTTTTGATAATGCACCCAAAGCTCTTATCGAAACTGTTGAGAGAATGGTACGCCTTATCCGCTCGAAAGGTGTTTCCGTATGGTTTATCACCCAGAATCCTTCCGACGTTCCGGATTCCGTTCTCGGCCAGATAGGCAACAGAATCCAGCACGGACTTCGAGCATATACGCCTGCAGACCAGAAAGCACTTCGCGCTGCGGCAAATTCATTCCGCAGTAATCCGAATTTTGATACTGAGGAAGCTCTTGTTGCACTCGGAACCGGCGAAGCGCTTGTTTCCGTTCTTGATGAGGACGGCGTTCCCACCATCGTAGAAAAGGCTAATATCCTTCCGCCCAGCAGCTCCATGGATGCGGCTTCTGAAGCTGATGTCAAAGCAGCAATTGAAGCAAGCCCTCTTTTCGGGAAATATGAGGGAGTTAAGGATGAAGAATCCGCTTACGAAATTATAACCGAACAGCAGGAGAAAGAAGCAAAGGAAGAGGCAGAAGCAGCAGAAAAAGAAGCCAAGGAAAAAGAAAAAGAGAAAAAAGCGAAGGAAAAGGAAAAATCCAAAAAGAAAACGTCCAAAGCAACAAAAAAAGCAACCAGCGCTTTCAACAAAACAATAAACTCCGCTGCAAACACAATCGGCCGCGAAGTCGGCAAAAAAATTGTCCGCGGAATTTTTGATACATTCCTCAAAGGTTAATTTTAAGGAGAATTAAAATGGATATCATTAAAGAAAAAATCAATGAAATCGTAGAAAAAATCAAAAACGATAAAGATATCGCTGCAAAATTCAAAAAAGACCCCATTACCACTGTCGAAGGCCTTATCGGAATCGATCTTCCCAACGACCAGATCGAAAAAATTGTTGATGGAATCAAAGCAAAAATTGCTCTTGATAAAATTGACCTCGATAAAATCGATCTCGAAAAAGTCGGAAATGTTCTCGGTGGCCTTTTCGGCAAAAAATAATCAAAAAGGGGTATTTTCAGAGTGAATCCGAAGGTTATTTATTCCTCCGAAGATTTTGAATCAAAATTCACTTATTCCGGCGAGCTTGGTTTTAAATGGTCGCCGGAAAAAACCTTTTTTCGCCTTTGGGCGCCAACCGCAGAAAACGCAAAACTTTGTCTTTATAAAACCGGCGACCCGGAAGCGAAAGACCTTATTGAAAAAATCGAAATGACCGCAGACGTTTGCGGAACATGGGTCGTCGAAAAATCCGGCGACCTTAACGGTGTTTATTATACTTTTTCCGTAAT
>JAZUAX010000064.1:0-5006 GCA_045638185.1 Oscillospiraceae bacterium
GCTTCGAGTTTTTCGACATAGAGAGTATCGTTAAGTTCTACACGATACTGTTTACCGCCGGTTTCGATTACTGCGTACATGATATTCCTTCTTTTCAATAGACTCGCTGACTTGAGGCGGCGTTCCTTAAAAAAGGACGCACTTTTAGAGCCTTTGGCATGCGGCAAGAAATATTATATCAGCACAAATAACAAATGTCAAGTACCAAACTTGTAAAATTTGCCTTATTTATGCGATTTTCTTGCATTTTGGACAAAACCTGAAAACATATGCTTTTTCTTGAGAAAAAATAATAAAAAAACCGGGAGAAAACTCCCGGTTTACTTAATTTTCTTTGTCATCAAAAGTTTCTTTGAAACCTTCGCCGATCACGTTGCTTGCAGGGGCAACCATAATAAACGCGGCGTGGTCAACTTCCAATACGATTCGTTTGAATTTTGCAAACTGTCTGCTTGGCATGGCACACATGATAACAAGCTTTTCGTCGCGCTGAAAACCGCCTTCGCCGTGGAGATAAGTTATTCCGCGTTCGGTTTCAGCCATAACTCTCTGTGCAACTTCGAAAGGATGTTCGGTAACAACGTAGGCGATTCGGGTTTCGTTGAAACCATAAAGAACGCTGTCCATGGCTCTTTCGGTTACATAAACGGAAACAAGTGCATAAAGAGCCGCATCAAGAGTTCCGTAATAGAAACCTGCAAAAGTTACGATTACAAAATCTATTGCAAGAAGAATTTTTCCGATAGGAATGTGCTGGAAATAACGGATAAGGACCCTTCCGAGAATATCCGTTCCGCCGGTTGTGGAACCGCGCAGAAAAATTATTCCCATTCCGATACCGATTGCTGCGCCGCCGAAAATCGATGCAACGAGGGCGTTTTCTGTATAAACCGGAAAAAGAGGTTCGGTTATGTTTGTAATTACCGAAAGAATAAAAAGAGTTCTGAAAGTGCTTATGGTAAAATGTTTTCCGATTACAAAAAGTCCGAGAAGAACAAGCGGAATGTTCAGAAGAAAGGTTAGAGTACCCATCTGTATTTCGGTAACGGAATGCAGAACGGTTGCAATACCTGTTACGCCGCCGGGAGCAATTTCGTTAGGAGTTGTAAAAACGTTTACGCCAAGAGCGAAAATCAGAGAACCTATAATATCGGTTCCTAGATCTTTGAACAGATTCAGTATTTTTTCTTTTTTCAAATTTTTTCCTCCTTTTTGGAATGTTCGAGAATCATTTCAAAAAGTTCGCGGATTCTTTCGTTTTTTTGTTCAAGATAAAGCCAGCCGAAAAGGGCTTCGACTCCGGTTGCCTTGCGGTATTCAATGGCGTTTGCGCCTTTCGGAATATGTGTAGCGCTGGCGTTCCTTCCTCTGCGGAGTATTCCGTCTTCTTCTTCGGTAAGGAACGGTTCAAGAAAATCGAAAACATCTGCCTGAAAACTTGCGCGCACCATTTCGACCGCCATTTTATGAAGTTTTCCAACCTGAAGGGAGCCGTGCTCAAGAAGATGCTCACGCACCATTATTTCATAAACAGCATCGCCGATGAACGCAAGGGAAAGTCCGTTAAGGGTATTTCCTTCGATTTTCTTTTCAGTAATTTCCAGCAAGACAAAACCGCCGCCTTTCAAAAATATCTGGAATTATTTTACCATTTTAATTCCTTTTTATCAACATGAATATTTATACGTTGTTTTCGGTTGTGAATAAAACAAAAAAATCCGCAAAAAATATTTTCGGAAGAAAAGTTCTTCCGAAATTTGTTTTTTGAACGGAGAAAAAACCATGCCTGAAAATTATGCAAGAGAAAACACAAACAAAGCAAGCAATAAAAACAGCAGCAATAAAGTTTCCAATGAAGCAAACAACAGAAACAGCAGCAATAAAGTTTCCAATGATGTAAGCAACAGAAACAGCAGCAACAAAGTTTCCAATGATGCAAGCAACAGAAACAGCAGCAACAAAACTTCCAACGAAGCAAGCAATGTAAGAACTCCCATGAGCAAACAAAGCGCCGCACAAAGAAAAACCCAGGATTGCGACCGATAATCAAAACAAAAAAATTCCGGATCTGTTCCGGAATTTTTTTTGTTTCAAAAACATATTTTTGTATAAAGGGGAGGAGGATTATAATGCAGAAAAACGAACCTAATAAAAAAACACATGATCTTGTTATCGAGGAAAGAAAAACTCTTAAAGCAACGGGAATCTCTGACGTTGAAGGATTTGATGAAACAAAAATATATGCAATGTTGGAGAATGTTTCCTTCGTCATTGGCGGAAAAAAGCTTAAAGTAATGAGCTTTTCTTCAGAAAGCGGAAATCTTGTTGTGGAAGGGGAAATAGATTCCGTTACATATTCAAACGAACTTTCGAGAAAAGCCGGATTCTTTGCGAGGATATTCAGATGATCTATACAACGGATATAATCGGATATCAATGGGAAATTTTTATAAAATCAATAAACCTCGGACTTATCCTTGGGATATGCTATGATTTTTTACGCATTGTAAGAACTGTTTTGCGTTTCGGGAAACGCATTTTTATTGCAAGTGATTTTTTATATTGCATCTGGGCGGCTTTTTTAACTTTTTCGTTTTTACTTAATGAAAATTTCGGAATGCCAAGATTGTATATATATTTTGGCGTGGCAATAGGTTTTTTTGCCTGGTATTTTACATTTGGAAAAATAAGTATTTCTGCCGCAAAAGTTTTAAGGAAAATTTTAAAAACACTTTTAAGCCCTTTTTATAAAATATTCCGAAAAATTCTGAAAACAGCAAAAAAACGCATGAAAAAGCTGAAAATAATTTCCGAAAAAGCGAGGGATAAAGCTGAAAGCCTATTGAAAAAGAAGAATGGGTTGGTATATAATATATTATGTCTAAATGTATCAAAGGCTTTTTCGCTTTGCGGAGGAAAGGCCGGAAAGGAGCCCGAAAAAATTGAAAGCGACGGAACAAAAAAAACCGAAGAAGGGGATCTTTCTCAAAGTTGTAGTTATTGCCTTCGTAGTGTATGTTCTCTATTCCCTGATATCGATGCAGGCGGATATCAGCGGAAAACAAAATGAACTTGATGAACTTCGTCAGCAATATACAGAATCGCTTATCAGAAACGAAGAGCTCCAGAAGACGCTTGACAGTTACGGAACAGATGAGTTCATTGAGGAGCAGGCAAGGGAAAAACTAGGTTATGCCTATCCGGAAGAACATTTTTACATCGATGTTTCCGGAACGGATTGAGTTATTATTTTTGAGGGGGACAAAATCTTAAAAATGGATCTTGAAATAGGAGCTGTTGTTGAAGGAAAAGTTTCCGGAATCACCAACTTTGGAGTTTTTGTTGATGTTGGCGAAGTAACCGGAATGGTACATATTTCTGAGGTTGCAAGAAATTACGTAAAAGACCTCAAAGAATATGTAAAAGTCGGACAAACCGTTAAAGTAAAAGTTATTTCCGTAAGCCCGGAAGGCAAGGTCGGCCTTTCTATGAAGCAGGCGGAAGAACCGGAACGCAGAGAAGAAAGACGCCCGCAGAGAAGAGATCGTGAACCTGCAAGAGTTTCCCGCGGAGCAGATTCTTTTGAATTCCGACCCAGAGCGCAGGAAAGCCTTTCCTTTGAAGATATGCTCAGCAAATTCAAACAAACCAGCGACGAAAAATTAAGCGGTATGAAGAAAACCGACGGAAACAGAAGAACCGCCCAGAACCGCCGCAAACCACAATAACAAAAAACGGCGGGAGATTTCTCCCGCCTTGAATTTATCATAAAAATGGGGTGAGCAGAATTGCTTTTATATAATGCCGGAATTTTTACAGCTTGTTCCGCTTTTATAAAAAACGGATATATCCTTATAAAAAACGGACAGATAATCGATCTCGGCCCTATGGAATTCTGCCCGAATGATGAGGAAAAATATGACCTTTCCGGTCTTACGGTTTATCCCGGATTCATAGATGCTCACTGTCATCTCGGAATGTGGGAAGACGGAATGAGCTTTGAGGGCGATGACGGCAACGAAGATACTGACCCTGCAACACCGCATTTGAGGGCGATAGACGCAGTAAATCCTGGCGACAGAAGTTTTAAAGAAGCTCTTGAAGCCGGTGTCACAGCGGTTGTAACCGGCCCGGGAAGTGCAAACCCTGTTGCCGGACAGATGGTTGCCATAAAAACCTATGGAAGCTGCATTGATGATATGGTGATAAAAGCTCCTGTTGCAATGAAGTTTGCCCTCGGCGAAAACCCCAAAAACACCTATCACAGCAAGGATGAAACTCCAACGACAAGAATGGCCACCGCGGCGATAATCCGCGAGCAGCTTAAAAAAGCTCAAAGATATCAGCGCGATCTTCTTGCTGCGGAAGAAGATGAAGAGACCGACGAGCCGGAAATCGATGTTAAAAGCGAGGCTCTTGTTGAGGTTGTTGATCAGAGTATCCAGGCACATTTTCATGCCCATCGCTCCGATGATATATTCACGGCTATCCGAATTGCAAAAGAATATGACCTTGATCTTGTCCTGATACACTGCACAGAGGGTCACCTCAATGCAGAAAAACTTGCGGCTGAAAAAGCAAAAGCTGTTGTCGGTCCGCTTATCTGCACAAGAACAAAACCTGAACTTTCCAATGAGTGCGATGAAAATGCCGCAATTCTTAAAAAAGCGGGAGTTGAAGTTGCAATCTGCACCGACCATCCGGAAGTTCCGATAAAATATCTTGCTCTTTCTGCCGGAATAGCAGTAAGAGCGGGAATGGATCACGATGATGCCATCCGTGCAATAACTTCCGTTCCGGCGAAAATAATGGGCCTTTCCGATAAAATAGGCTCCATAGGTCCCGGAAAAGACGCAGACCTTGCGGTTTTCAAAGGCGACCCGCTTTCCGTTTACGAAGAACCGCTTTGGGTGATAGCCGGCGCAAAAATCGTTAAAAAACGATGATTTAAAAAAGAAAAAAGAGTACCCGAAACGTACGGTTTTTATTTTTTTGTCACACAACAT
>JAZUAX010000065.1:0-10221 GCA_045638185.1 Oscillospiraceae bacterium
TTGATAGGTTGCAAGTGTAAGTGCGGTGACGCATTCAGCTAGGCAATACTAATAGGTCGAGGGCTTGACCAAAAATTCCTTGGTTCAGACTACTACAATCCTCTTTTCAATACTTCCTTTGTTTAGTTTTGAAGGTACATACCTAGTACCAACTTATGCACCTTTAGCTCAGTTGGTAGAGCACCTGACTCTTAATCAGGGTGTCCAGGGTTCGAGTCCCTGAAGGTGTACCATTTATGGCCCGTTGGTCAAGTGGCCTAAGACTCCGGCCTCTCACGCCGGCAACACGAGTTCGAATCTCGTACGGGTCACCACATGTGGGCCAACTGCCCACAATATGCCTACTTAGCTCAGTCGGTAGAGCATGCGGCTGTTAACCGCAGGGTCGTTGGTTCGAGCCCGACAGGGGGAGCCAATATCCGGGTGTTTAATTTTTGAGCACCCGGATAATTCTCAAAAATGGGCCTTTAGCTCAATTGGTCAGAGCAACCGGCTCATAACCGGTCGGCTTGGGGTTCGAGTCCCTAAAGGCCCACCATTTTAAAAGTTTAATAGGGGCATAGTGTAATGGTAACATCCCGGTCTCCAAAACCGTTGTTGAGGGTTCGAGTCCTTCTGCCCCTGCCATAAAAACCGCTTTTATAAGCGGGTTTTTTGTTATATAAAGGTGATTTTATGGATAAAGTTTATCTTCCGGAAGAGATCCTTCGATTTGTTGAAGGAAAAGAATATTATATTGATGAAACCGGGATGTCCGGTTCCTCGGTGCTCATTTTTGATGATGTTGTGCTCAAGATTCAATCTGATTCTGATTTGTTACAAAATGAGCATATAATGATGAAATGGCTTGAAAACAGAGTTCCTGTACCCAAAATTATATGTAATTATAAAGAAAATGGTTTGCATTATCTTCTGATGACAAAAGCGGAAGGTATAATGAGCTGTGATGAAAGTTATCTTTTGAATCCGAATATGTTGATAACGGCGCTTTCTGAAGCTATGAATCTCCTTTGGGATGTTGATATTTCCGATTGTCCGGTAAAAAATAATCTGAGTGTTGTGCTTAAACAGGCAGAATACAGGGTAAGCAGAGGCATTGTTGATGTTTATGATGCGGAACCTGCAACGTTCGGTAAAGGCGGATTCAAAGACCCTGAAGATCTTCTCAACTGGCTCTATGATAATAAACCCGAGGAGGATTTTGTTCTTTCACACGGAGATTTATGTTTACCAAATATATTTATAAAAAATGGAAAATTTTCCGGATTTATTGATCTTGGAAGAACGGGAATTGCGGACAGATATCAGGATATTGCTCTTTGCTACCGGAGCCTTGGGCATAACTTCTCCGGGGTTTACAGCGGAAAATCATATGAAGGTTTTGATGAAAAAATGTTTTTTAATGCCCTTGGAATTGAACCTGATTTTGATAAAATAAGATATTACATTCTTCTTGATGAATTGTTTTAGATAAAAAAAGCCTGCGGTTTAGCCGCAGGCTTTTTTTATTATTAAACGTTTCTATTATAAAGAGGAGCAACATGCTTTTTGTTTCCGCCGATAATAACAAGAGCGGAAAGGCCGTTGAACAGCATAAAAACCGTAAGTGTTGCGCGCATTGGAATTGCTTCGGAAAGAAGGCCCGCAAAAAGTTCACCTATAAGGGCGCCAACGGTGTTGAGCATGAAGAATGCACCGTTAAAACGTCCTTTCATCTCATGAGGTACGTGGGATTGGGTGGCAGAAACGCGGATGTTATAGGACGTTACACCGAATATACCGATGATGAAGCTTCCTATAGCCATTGAATAAAGCGGAGTGTAAAGATAGAACGCTTCGACAATGGAGATGCTGACATAAACAAAAAGTGCAATTTTGAATTTCTTTTCAGCAGGGAGCTGGATTTTATAATGTATAACTCCGCCAAGGCTTCGGCCGATTACGCTGAAAATTGAAACGAACATATAAAGATATTCACCGTTATCAAAAGTTCCTTTGAACCAGGGAAGAGTTATTACCTGGGAAGCACCGCCGGCAACGCTCATTGCGGTAAAATAAAGTGTGACAGCAAGAAGACCTTTTTCAGAAGAGAGATATTTTATACCTTCTTTCATATCAGTGAAATAGGTTTTGCTGCTGTAAGAGCCTTCAGGATGGATTTTCTGAATGGATTCGACATCGGATATCCTTGTTTCACAAACCGCGGCCATGAAGAAGAAAACGGAGTTAACAATCAGAAGAGGGGCAAGTCCGAACGCATTATATGCAAGGGTTGCAAGAGGCAACATGAAGAAAGTCATGGTCTGGAGAGTGCCGGAAATAGAATAGGCTTTTGAATAGTTGCCTTCGGTAATAAGCATTGGATAAAAACTTTCGAAAGCAACCATATAAACACTGTTTATGGTACCTATTATAAAAGTTGCGGCGGCAAAAATTCCAAAATTGAACCAGTCGAAGAAAATCAGTAGACCGAGGGAAAGATAAAGTGCGGTGGAACAGAAATCCAAAGCATAAATTGTTCTGCGTCGGGAAAACCTGTCCATAAGAGGCCCGGAAATGACCGGTGCGGCAATTTGCGGAAGGGTATAGAGAAATATGTAAATTGCATAAAGAAGGGTGGATTCCATATAATCGAGCACAAAAAGGCTCATGGCGAAACCGGCAATGGAGTTGCCCATCATGGAAACAACGCTTCCGAGAGTTATGGTTGTAAAATCCTTTGTCCAAAGTTTGTTCTGCATTTTTTACCTCAAAAAAACTTAATACTGGTAAAGTATATCATAGTTTTTAAAGAGTTACAACAGATTGCGTCGAAAGGAAACTTAATATAAAAAAGGCACCGCTTTGCGGTGCCTTTTCATTTGGTTTTTATTAAACGCCGAGGTAAGCTTTTTTAACTTCTTCGCTGGCTGCAAGTTCTGCTCCGGTTCCGGAAAGAACGATGCTTCCGGTTTCAAGAACGTAAGCTCTGTCGGAAATCGCAAGGGATTTGCCGGCGTTCTGTTCAACAAGAAGAATGGTGGTTCCGTCTTTGTTGATATCCTTGATGATATCGAAAACTTCGTCAACAAGAAGGGGAGAAAGACCCATTGAAGGTTCATCAAGCATCAGGAGCTTGGGTCTGGACATAAGCGCACGGCCCATTGCAAGCATCTGCTGTTCGCCGCCGGAAAGAGTTCCTGCGATCTGGTTTTTTCTTTCTGCAAGGCGGGGGAAACGTTTGTAAACCTTTTCAAGATCCTTGTTGAAATTGTCGTCCTTTTTCTTGGAATATGCACCCATGAGAAGGTTTTCATAAACTGTGAGTTCCTGGAAAATTCTTCGGCCTTCGGGAACCTGAGACATTCCGAGATGAACGATTTTGTGACAGGGAGTTTTGGTAATATCTTCTCCGTCATAAAGAACGGTTCCACCTTTTTTGGGGATAAGACCGATTACGCTCTGCATTGTTGTGGTTTTACCTGCGCCGTTTGCGCCGATAAGGGTTACGATTTCGCCTTCGTTAACTTCAAAGCTGATTCCTTTAAGAGCTTTGATAACGCCATAGGAAACCTCGAGATCTTTAACTTCCAAAAGTGCCATTTTGCGTTATCCTCCTATGTATGCTTTGATTACTTCGGGGTTGCTGAGAGCAACTTCGGGAGTGCCCTGAACAAGAGAAGTACCGAAGTTGAGAACGGTAATTTCATCACAAAGACCGGTTACAAATTTCATATCGTGCTCTATGAGAAGGATGGTGATGTTATATTCATCACGGATACGGCGGACGATAGTCATAAGGTCTTCGGTTTCGTGGGGGTTCATACCTGCGGCAGGTTCATCGAGGCAAAGGAGCTTCGGATTTGTTGCAAGAGCGCGGGCAATTTCAAGCTTTCTCTGTTTTCCGTAAGGAAGGTTGCAGGAAAGACTGTTGCGTTCGTCCTCAAGGCCAACAATTCGGAGGATTTCTTTTGCTTTTTCGCGCATGGCGCGTTCGGTTTTAAAATGTTTGGGAAGGCGGAAAATGCTTTCGAAAACGCCGCAATTATATTCCGGCTGGTTATGAAGACCGACCATTACGTTTCTGATAACGGTCATGTTGTTGAAAAGACGGATATTCTGGAAAGTTCTTGCGATACCTTTATGGTTGATGGTTTCCTGACCTTTTCCGGTAAGGTCTTCGCCGTCGAGCCAGAATTTTCCGGTGGTGGGTTTATAAACACCGGTGATCATGTTGAAAACGGTGGTTTTGCCTGCACCGTTTGGGCCAACAAGGCCATAAAGCTGTTTTTCCTTGATTTCAAGGTTAAGATTCTGAACAGCTTTAAGTCCGCCGAAGGAGATTCCGAGGTTTTCGGTTTTAAGAACAACTTTGCTCATTTATTTCTCCTCCTTTCCGGGTTTATCGGGGGTATAGGGAGAAGTTGTCTGGAAATCAACGGAGAGAACTTCGTCCATTTTGATCTTGGTGGGAACGCGGTCCCATTTTGCTTCGTCATCACGATGCTTGGAAGGAGTGTGGGGTTTAAATCTGTTGATAAAGGCTTTGAGGTTGTGTTTTTCGCGGAAGTTTTTAAGCGCAGGAGCATTGTTATAAATAACAAGAACAATGAGGATGAGCGCATAAATAAGGTCCTGAAGAACGGCAAGGTTGCCGGTGAGGATCGTCTGAAGTTCAACATCAAGGAAGGTGATAAGAGCAGCTGCAATTATTGCTCCGTTGATATTGCCCATTCCGCCAAGAACTACCATAACGAGGATCTCGATGGAATAGTTGTAGCTGAACTTGGTGCTCTGAACGGTGAAGTTGGAATAGCTGTAAAGAACGCCTGCAATTCCGGCAAAGAAAGAGGAAACAGTAAAGACAAGAAGTTTATATTTAGTAACGTCGATACCGGTTGCTCTTGCTGCAATTTCGTTATCGCGGATAGCAGTGATAGCTCTGCCGTGTTTGGAACGGATGAGGTTCTGGGTGACGGCAAGGGTTGCAAGAACCATAATAAATGCGATAACGAAGAGGATGTCTTTATCAAAACGGGGAGTATCGAGACCAAGGGAACCGCCGAAAGATTCCTTGCTGGAGTTCATGAAAATAGAACGGACGATTTCACCGAATGCGAGGGTTACAATTGCAAGATAGTCACCGCGGAGACGAAGAGCGGGAAGACCGATCACCATTCCGAACAAAGCGGCAACAAGTCCGCCGATAAGGAGCGAAATAAAAAGAGTGGGCCATTCGCCGAGCATCGGTTCAAGGATAACAGCGGTCTTACCGCCGAGATATGCGCCTATGCACATAAAACCTGCATGACCGAGGGAAAGTTCGCCAAGGAAGCCAACAACCATGCTGAGAGAAACCGCAAGGGTAATTGCGATTGCAACTTTTTCAAGAAGATATTTGTCAGAACTGTCGATAAAACCGGTGAAAGAAAGTATTGCAAAAATTACGGTTACAGCAGCAATGACAATGTAGTTGAGGTAATGGTTCCATTTAACGCTGTTGAATTTGCTCATTATACTTTCTCCCTTCTCTTCTTGCCGAGAATACCGGTGGGTTTAACAAGAAGGATAATGATAAGACAGAGGAACTCGATTGCATCGGTATAAGGTGCAATTGCGGGGATCTTAAGAGAAATTGCTTCAACAACACCCATAAGAATACCGCCGAGCATTGCGCCGGGGATGGAACCGATTCCGCCGATTACTGCTGCGGTGAATGCTTTGATACCGGGCATTGCACCGAGAGTGTTGGAAAGGCTGGGGGATTTCATAAGCATGAAAAGGCCGGCGAATGCTGCAAGGCCGGAGCCGATTGCAAAGGTGATCATGATGATTTTGTTTACGTTGATGCCCATAAGCTGAGCGGCACCCTTATCTTCGGAAACGGCAATCATTGCTCGTCCGGTTCTGGTGTATTTTACGAAAAGGGTAAGAGCGGTCATAATAATGACGGAGCAAATAAGGGTTACAAGAACATAAACAGGAATGGTAAGTCCGGCAAAGCTGATGCTTCCGAGATCCGCAATAGTTACCATTTTAGGAGCGGAACCGAAAATCATCTGTGCGGAAGATTGGAGAAGATAGCTTACGCCGATGGCTGTTATAAGAACCGCAAGGGGAGAAACTCCGCGGAGCGGGCGATAAGCGATTTTTTCGATTGTAATGCCGAGCACAATGCAAAGGAGCACAGAGATGAGGAAACTGATGATTGGGTTTCCGGTGAGTGTAAGGCCGACATAAATCATAAATCCGCCTACCATGATGACGTCGCCATGTGCAAAGTTAAGCATTTTTGCAATTCCGTAAACCATGGTATAACCAAGGGCTATCATGGCGTATGTACTGCCTATGCTCAGGCCATTTATCAATGTTTCAATAAATTCCATAAATAATTCCTACTACTTTTAATTAGCATAAATTGCCGGAGCAGAATTCTGCGCCGGCAAAATATGGTAAAATTTTTATTTTGTTTTTGAAAAATCAGTTAGCTTCTTTAAGGGTGTATTTTACAGCGCCTTTTGCAACATAACCGTTTTCGTCCCAGGTGATGTTATCACCGGTTACGCCGCTGTAGCTGAATCCGCCTTTGAACTGTGCTTTAAGAATGTCGCAAAGATCGGAAGCAGAAATGGTTACTTCAACGGTTTCGCCTGCATCGATTGCAGCTTTCATTGCGTTGTAGATTGCGTAAACGCAGTCATAAGCGGAAGCACCGAACTGGTTAAGAGTATCGGTTCCGAATTTTTCGGTATATTTTGCGATATATTCAGCAGCCATACCTTCGGTTGCGTTGGAATCGAAGTGAGAAAGCATGGAAACTTCCTGAGGAATTACGGAGAAATCATCAAACTGACCTGCAAGGCCGTCGAAACCGTCGCAGCCGTAATAAACAGCATCATCTGCAATAATGCCTTTTGCCTGAGTCATGAAAATGGAAGCAGGCTGATAATAGATGGGCATGAAGATAAAGGAGCAATCTTTAAGAGTGGAGATCTGGGAAGAGAAGTCGGAAGCTTCACCGGTGAAAACAGTTTCAACGGTTGCGATGGAAGGATCAAGGTTATCTTTGAACTGTTCAAAAATACCGTTGGAATATGCATCGTCGGATTTGTAGAAGATACCGATTTCGGAAAGGCCGAGGGAGTTTACATATTCAGCAGCAACTTTACCCTGGTTGCCGTCTGCGAAGCACATCTGGTAGCCGTTGTCAAATTCGGGAACAGCATCGCCGGAAGCGGAAGGGGTGAGGAAGAAGACGTTGTCTTCAACGGAAAGCTGTTTGAATTCAAGTGCGGGGCCGGTGGTTACGGTACCGAGGGAAACCTGCATTCCGCTTTCGAGCATGGAAGCATAGTTTGCTGCAACTTTGGTTGCATCGTGGGTATCATCGGTTGCGATGAATTTGAACATAACGCCGTTAAGGCCGCCAGCTTCATTGATTTCATCAACAGCCATCTGTGCGGAGTTTGCTACAGCAACGCCATATACTGCTGCTGCACCGGTAAGGGGTCCGGAAACGCCGATTACAAATTCGGTATTGTTTTCGGTGTAGTTAGCACCGCCAGAACATGCGGTAAGGCCGAGTACCATAACGAGAGCCATAACCGCTGCGATAACTTTTCTGGAATTGATTTTCATTTTAAAAGCCTCTTTTCAACGATTTAAAGTGATTAAACTTATATTAGCACAATTTCGACAATATGTTAATAGTTAATAACGACGAAAATTGGATAAAAATACAATGCTAATTTATGCAATATTATAAATAAGTAACTTAATAAATATTATAAAGGTGCAAATTTATGAATATTGGGAAATTTATTCAAAAATGAATGAATATCGTGAATAAAAATACAGTGCTCTGAAAGTAATATGCTTTTTTGGTTGCCCAAAATAAAATTGTATGGTAAACTATTACATAAGAATACTTTTGGCGAAATAATTTCTAACAGGATGTGACAAAATGAAAATAAACGCAAAAAAAATGAGCTATGAGGAAATGCTTAAACTCCCCAGGCTTAAACATAAGACTCCCCGGAAACCAAGCAAATTTCTTGCAACAGTTGTTCGCGTTGTTGTTGAATCAACTCTTCGTCAGATAAAATTTTCCTATACGACCGAAAGAATGGATCTTATCGGAAAAGACGAACCCTGCCTTATACTTATGAACCATTCCAGCTTTACAGATATGAAGCTTGCTTTCGGAATTTTTTATCCGAAGCCCCTCGGAATAGTAACTTCCGTTGATGCAATGTCCGGAATTCTCGGAAAGCTTATGCGTATTCTCGGTTGTACACCAACCCATAAATATATAACCGATATCTCGCTTCTGAAAGATATTGAACATATGCTCCGCGTTAATAAAACCAGCGTTCTTATGTATCCTGAAGCAGGATATTCCTTTGACGGAAGAACCACGGCTCTTCCGAGAAAAATGGGTGTTCTTATGAAAAGGCTCGGTGTTCCGGTTGTAACAGTTATCACCGAAGGTGCTTTTGCAAGGGATCCTCTTTATAATATGCTCCAGATCCGAAATGTAAAAGTAAGCGCACATGTAAAATGCCTTGCAACAGCGGAAGAAGTTAAAGAAAAATCCGTTGCGGAACTCGATGCTCTTCTCGATGAAGCTTTTTCTTTCGATAACTTTGCATGGCAAAGGGATAATAAAGTTGTTATAGATGAACCTTTCCGCGCAGACGGACTTCAAAGGATCCTTTACAAATGTCCCCACTGTGGTGCAGAAAACAAAATGGAGGGAAAGGGAACAAAACTTGTTTGTCATGAATGCGGAAAAGAATGGGAAATGGATGTTTACGGCCAACTTGCTGCAACTTCCGGCGAAACGGAATATTCCCATATCCCGGATTGGTACGATTGGCAGAGGGAATGTGTCCGTAAGGAAATCGAAGAAGGAACTTATCTTCTTGATTGCGACGTTGACATAGCTGTTCAGGTAAACCTCGACGGAGTCTGCATGATAGGTCCGGGACATCTTACACACAGTGCGGAAGGTTTCCATCTTACAAATGCGGACGGAAAGCTGGATTATATCCAGTCTCCCCTTGCAAGTTATACTATTTATTCCGACTATTACTGGTATGAAATGGGCGATGTAATCGGAATAGGTGATACGGAATTCTCCTATTTCTGTATCACAAAAGGCGATGTTTCCGTAACAAAAGCTCGTCTTGCGGCAGAAGAAATTTATAAGATTGCAAGAGCAAACCGCAGAAAACCGAAAAAAGAAATTACAGAATAAAAAATGAGCACCGTTTTAAAAACGGTGCTCATTTTATTTTTGGTTGCGTGCTCATGCGGTTAAAAAAAGAAAATCCCCCGGAATTCCGGGGGATTTTTATTATTTCGTCAAACGAAATTATTTGTTTCTGATAGCTGCCTGTGCTGCTGCAAGTCTTGCAATCGGAACACGGAAAGGAGAGCAGGAAACATAAGAAAGTCCAACTCTGTGGCAGAAATCGATGGTGGAAGGATCGCCGCCGTGTTCGCCGCAGATTCCGAGATGGATGTCGGGGCGGGTGGTGCGTCCGAGTTTTGCAGCCATGTCTACGAGTTTGCCAACGCCTTCCTGGTCAAGTTTTGCAAAAGGATCGGATTCATAGATTTTTTTGTCATAGTAAGAACCGAGGAATGCGCCTGCGTCGTCACGGCTGAAGCCGAAGGTCATCTGGGTAAGGTCGTTGGTGCCGAAGGAGAAGAATTCTGCTTCTTTTGCGATTTCGTCAGCAAGAAGAGCAGCTCTGGGGATCTCGATCATGGTACCTACTTTATAAGTAAGTTTTACGCCGTTTTCTGCGATAACTTTTTCAGCGGTTTCAACAACAACGTTTTTAACGTATTTAAGCTCTTTAAGTTCACCTACGAGCGGGATCATGATTTCGGGAACGATGGTCCATTCGGGATGAGCTTTGTTTACGTTGATAGCTGCTTCGATAACAGCTCTGGTCTGCATTTCTGCGATTTCGGGATAGGAAACAGCAAGACGGCAGCCACGGTGACCCATCATGGGGTTGAATTCGTGGAGGCTTGCGATGGTTGCTTTAAGATCTTCAACGGTAAGACCCATTTCGGAAGCAAGAGCAACGATATCTTCTTCAGCGGAAGGAAGGAACTCATGGAGAGGCGGGTCGAGGAAGCGGATGGTAACTGCTTTTCCTTCAAGAGCCTCGTAAAGACCTTCAAAGTCGCCTCTCTGCATAGGAAGAAGTTTTGCAAGAGCAGCTC
>JAZUAX010000066.1:0-4078 GCA_045638185.1 Oscillospiraceae bacterium
ATGATCCGGAAAGAGAAATCGTTAACAGCCGCGGAAACCTTTCTTTCACTTCCATCAACCTTCCGCGCCTTGCAATCCTTTCCAACCATAACATCGACCTTTTCTTCGATCAGCTCGACGCTCGCATCAGCCTTGTAATCGAACAGCTTCTCGAGCGTTTTGAAATTCAGAAGAAGAAAAGAGTCCGCAACTATCCTTTCCTTATGGGACAGGGAGTCTGGCTCGATTCCGAAAAGCTCGGCGAAGATGACGAAGCCGGCGAAGTCCTTAAACACGGGACTCTTTCCGTCGGTTTCATCGGTCTTGCGGAATGTCTTAAAGCTCTCACAGGTTTCCACCATGGCGAAAGCAAGGAATCCCAGAACCTCGGTCTTGAAATCATCGCTTTCATGAGAAAGAGAATGGACGAGGCGAGTGAAAAATACGGTCTTAACTTCTCTCTTCTTGCAACTCCTGCAGAAGGCCTTTCCGGAAGATTTGTCCGTATGGATGCTGCAAAATTCGGAAAAATTCCGGGTGTTACCGATCGCGATTACTATACCAACTCCTTCCATGTTCCGGTATATTATTCCATCAGTGCGTTCGACAAAATCAGAAGAGAAGCTCCCTATCATGCTCTTACCAATGCAGGCCATATCACTTACATTGAACTTGATGGCGACCCGCTTCAGAACCTTGATGCATTCGAACAGGTTATCCGCTGCATGAAGGAATCCGGCGTTGGCTATGGTTCCGTAAACCATCCTGTTGACCGCGATCCCGAATGCGGATTCACCGGAATTATCGGAGACGAATGTCCCAAATGCGGAAGAAAAGAAGAAGACGGCGAGCATTTCGAAAGAATCCGCCGCATCACCGGTTATCTTGTAGGTACTCTTGATAACTTCAATAACGCAAAACGCTCTGAAGTTGAAGACCGAGTAAAACACTCTGTTCAGACCCAGGCAGAAGAAATCTGATAAACAAACAAAAACCCGGACGCCCATGCGTTCGGGTTTTCAGCATAATCAAACGGAGAATAAAATGGAAATGAAAACTTTGCGCCTTGCGGGGGTTATGAGGGAATCCATTGTCGATGGTCCTGGAATCAGGATGACGATTTTCGGTCAGGGATGTCCTCACCACTGCAAAGGCTGCCATAATCCCGAAACCCATGACCCAAACGGCGGATATATCAGTCATCCGGAAAATATTCTTAAAGCCATAGGTGAAAATCCGCTTTTGCAGGGAGTGACCTTTTCCGGCGGAGAACCTTTTTTTCAGGCGGAAGCTTTTGCGGAACTGGGAATTGAAATTAAAAAACGTGGACTTCATATAGTTACATATTCCGGTTATACATTTGAACAGATCATGAGCGGTATCGAAAACGGAAAACCCGGTTGGAAAGAACTCCTTTCGGTAACGGATATGCTTGTTGACGGAAAATTTATCCTTGAGGAAAAATCTCTCAATCTTCTTTTCCGCGGTTCGAAAAATCAAAGACTTATAAACGTTCCGAAAAGTCTCGAAGCTGGCGAAGCCGTTCTTTGGGATCCGGAGGAAGAAAGCGGAGTTATGAGGTATAAAAAATGAAAAAGATAAATTTTGAATTAACTTCCTTCGGCCTTCATATCCTTGCCATGGTGTTTATGTTTTGCGATCATCTCTGGGCAACGGTCGTTCCGGGAAACGATTGGCTCACGGATATCGGAAGGATTGCTTTTCCGATTTTCGCTTTCATGACGGTTGAAGGCTTTTATTACACAAAAAACCTCAGAAAATACGTAAAAAGGCTTTTTATTTTTGCGGTAATAAGTGAAATTCCGTTTAACCTTGTTGTCGGAAGCGGGATTTTTTATCCCCTGCATCAGAACGTTCTCTGGACTTTCCTGATAGGCATAGGTCTTATGTGGATAAATGAAAAAGCAAAGGATAAAAAATTCTTAAAAAGAATACTTATTGCGGCAATAACGGTTGTTATGGGATTTATTCTCGGACTTCTGAGTTTCTGCGATTATCATTATGCAGGAGTTCTGACCGTTCTTGTTTTTTATTTCTTCAGGGAAAGAAAATGGCAGAACTTTGTTCTCCAGGCGATTTGCCTCTGGTATATAAACGTCGAGATCCTTTCCGGTTTTTATTACGAATGGGAAATTTTCGGAACAAAAATCGAAGTTCTTCGCCAGAGCTTTGCGATGTTTGCCCTTATACCGATCTGGCTTTATAAAGGAAAACAGGGCTTTTATAATAAAGGGATCAAAGCGCTTTATTATTGGTTCTATCCGGCGCATCTCCTTGTTTTGTGGATTATAAGGGAAATAATCGCATAAAATAGAGAAAAAACGCAATTTTATTTTTTAAAAACCCTTGCATTTTATTTTTAATTATGTTAATATTACTAAAGTAATATTGTAGTAGTACAAAGGAGTGGGAACAAAAGACCCGCTCCTTTCTGTTTACAGGATAATTTTTTGGAGGTGTGTTTTTTGGCGGAAAAAAAGAAAAATACCGCGCAGATCTGCACTGAACTTGCCCTTCCCGTAGCGGAACAACTCGGCGTCGAACTTTGGGACGTCCGTTTTGAAAAAGAGGGTACGGAGTGGTATCTGCGCTTTTTTATTGACAAAGAAGGTCTTACCATCGAAGATTGTGAAAACTTCAGCAGAGCGATCGATCCTATCATTGATGAGGCAGACCCCATTGAAAAACAGTATGTTCTCGAAGTTTCTTCCCCCGGAATTGAAAGAAAACTTATCACAGAAGAACATGTAAGAAAATTTCTCGGCTATCTCGCAACCGTAAGATTTGTCCGTGCTCCCGAAGGATATAACCAGAGAGAATTCCTTCTCCAGCTCGACGATATCAAAGAGGGCGTAATCACCGCTTCCTTTGAAGACGGAACCGAAATGGTCTTTAACAAAGCGGATACCGCTTTTATCAAACTTTATTACGATTTTAACAACGACTGAGGAGGAATTATAAAAAAATGAACGCAGAATTTTTTGAAGCGCTCGCACTTCTTGAAAAAGAAAAAGGCATTTCCGTCGAATACCTTTGCGAAAAAATCGAAAACGCAATTGCAATTGCAATCCGCCGCGATTATGTAGGCACCGAGGATGTAAAAGTAATTATCGACCCCGAAAACAGAACTTTTGATGTTGCGATCAGAAAACTTGTTGTTGAAGAAGTTGAAGATACCGCAAACCAGATTCTCCTCGACAAAGCTGTAAAATATAACAAAAAAGCTCAGCTCGGCGATATTGTCGACATTCCTCTTGAAACCAAGGAATTCGGCAGAATTGCTGCACAGACCGCAAAACATGTTATCAAACAGGGTATTCGCGAAGCTGAAAGAGGCCAGGTTCTTAAAGAATTCCAGAGCCGTGAGCACGAAATCATCACCGCAACTGTTGTAAGCACCGATCCGGTACGCGGCAGCGTAACTCTTGAAATCGATCACAACGAAGCTTTCCTTCTTAAATCCGAACAGATTCCCGGAGAAGTTCTCAGAGACGGCGAAAGAACCAAAGTTTATGTTGTTGAAGTAACCGCTTCCGAACGCGGCCCCAAAGTTATGATTTCCAGAACTCATCCGGGCCTTGTAAAACGCCTCTTCGAAATCGAAGTTCCTGAAATTTACGAAGGCACCGTTGAAATCAAAGCTGTTTCCCGCGAAGCAGGTTCCAGAACCAAACTTGCTGTTTGGAGCAAAGATTCCGACGTTGATGCAGTCGGCGCTTGCATCGGTACCCGCGGCGCACGTGTTGCAAAAATTGTTGATGAACTTGGCGGCGAAAAAATCGACGTTGTTCAGTATTCCGAAGAGACGGCCGAATTTATTGCAGCTGCTCTTTCTCCGGCAAAAGTTGTTTCCGTTGAAGTAGATCCCGAAGGCAACAAATCCTGCAAGGTAAAAGTTCCGGATGAACAGCTTTCTCTTGCAATCGGCAACAAAGGCCAGAACGCAAGACTTGCCGCAAGACTTACCGGCTGGAAGATCGATATCAAACCCGAAAGCGGCTTTTGGGGTGAAGAAGAATAATTAACATAAGAAAACCCGAACTTTTCCGAAAGGAGGAAGCCTTTTTATGAAAAAAAT
>JAZUAX010000067.1:0-3536 GCA_045638185.1 Oscillospiraceae bacterium
AGGTGGCTTATTTGTTTGTGATGCGTTAAAACGGCTTGTTTAAGCCGTTTTTTTATTTTACAGAACATGGAGTGCCGCAAGAGAAAAAACGCAAAAGCGAAATTTTGGTTATATATCGGAAAAATAAGTTTACGTGCAAAAGGAACTGCACGAAGTGAATTTAGTATCCGATTTATGATATAAAATGAGGCAAAAACCTTTGTCAAGAGAAAAGTTTGGGGGATTGGTGGAGGGGTCTGAAAAGTGCACAAAAATAAAAATTTTATCAACGTCAAAATAAAATTCAATTACATCATTTTTGCGAAAATGATGTAATTAATATTGATACTTGATGTAGTTGGTGATATACTAAATTCAGATATAATTACCCGAAAAGAGGCCAAGAAATGAGAACTTATAACTATACAGAAAGATGGCAAAAACTTCTCACTCCGGAAATTGTGGGACTTCTTACAGCAATACACGAATATAAAGGCGAACAGACTCTCTTTATAGAAACCAAGCCGGATGTTCTTACACATTTGCTCGAAATTGCAAAAGTGCAAAGTACAGAAGCTTCCAATAAAATTGAGGGTATTTATACTTCCGATGACAGAATCAAAAAGATAGTCAACGAAAAAACAATGCCAAGAACCAGAAGCGAACAGGAAATTGCCGGATATCGCGACGTTCTTACAACAATTCATGAAAGCCACGATTATATTCAGCCGAAGCCTTCTATAATTCTTCAGCTTCATAAAAACCTTTATAAATATACCGGAATCGAAGGCGACAGATATAAAAACTCCGATAACGTAATCACCGAGGAAATCAATGGCGAAAAACATATCCGTTTCAAACCCGTTGATGCTTTTGAAACTCCGTTTGCGGTAGAAAATCTTTGCAAGGCTTATGAAGAAGCGCTTTCTGATGAAAAAATCGATCCTCTGCTGATAATCCCGATGTTTGTTCTGGATTTCCTCAGTATCCACCCGTTCAATGACGGAAACGGAAGAATGGGCCGTTTGCTCACCCTTTTGCTCCTCTATCGTTCCGGATATATCGTTGGAAAATATATCAGTATCGAAAAACTTATCGAGCAGACAAAAGAAACCTATTACGATGCGCTTAAATACAGTTCCCAAAACTGGCACGAAGAAGCCAACGACTATATCCCGTTTGTTCAATATACCCTTGGCGTAATCGTTGCGGCATATAAAGAATTTTCCGCAAGGACAAAAGTGCTGACTCTTTCCGGAGGTTCAAAATCCGACAGAGTCCGTGCCGTAATTAAAGAAAACATCGGCAACATCACAAAAGGCGAAATTATAAAGGAATGCCCGGATATCAGCAAAATCACCATCGAGCGTGCGCTTAAAGAGATGGTGAATAACAACGAAATTATAAAAATCGGCGGCGGCCGCTACACATCTTATGTATGGAATTGGGAGAATGAAAAATGATTACTGGTGAACTTAAAAACAAAATCGACAGCCTTTGGGATACCTTTGCAGCAGGCGGAATTTCCAACCCTCTCGATGTAATCGAGCAGATTACCTACCTCATGTTTATCCATGACCTTGACGTTGCAGATAACACCCGCGCAAAAGAAAGCATGATGCTTGGCCTTCCTTATGAAAGTGTTTTCCCGGAGAAAATTGAAATCGGCGGAAGAGAAATCGAAGGCAAACAGCTTAAATGGTCCGTTTTCCATGATATCGACGCCAGAAGAATGTATTCCACCATGCAGGAAATGGTTTTTCCTTTCATGAAAAACCTTCACAGCGATAAAAACAGCGCCTATTCCCGCTATATGGATGACGCAATTTTCAAAATCCCGACTCCGCTTCTTCTTTCAAAAGTTGTTGATGCCCTCGACGGCATTTTTGACCTTATGGAAAAACAGCAGAAAACCGATGCGGATATTTCCGGCGACGTTTACGAATATCTCCTTTCAAAAATCGCAAGCTCCGGCCTTAACGGACAGTTCCGCACTCCGCGCCACATTATCAAAATGATGGTGGAACTTATGCAGCCCACCGCCACGGATATGATCTGCGACCCTGCTTGCGGAACATCCGGCTTCCTTGTTGCGGCAGGCGAATGGCTTAAAGAAAACCGCAAAGAAGAAATTTTCTTCAACCACATGAACCGCGACCACTTTATGAACCACATGTTCTATGGTTACGATATGGACCGCACCATGCTCCGCATTGGCGCAATGAACATGATGAAACACGGAATCGAAAACCCGATTATCGATTACCGCGACAGCCTTTCCGACCAGAACAGCGACAAAGGCAAATACTCCCTTATTCTTGCAAACCCGCCTTTCAAAGGCAGCCTTGATTATGACATTGTTGCCGCTGACCTTCTTAAAGTTTGCAAAACCAAGAAAACGGAACTTCTTTTCCTCACCCTTTTCCTGCGCATGCTCAAAATTGGCGGAAGATGCGCCTGCATTGTTCCGGATGGTGTTCTTTTCGGTTCTTCCACTGCGCATAAAGCAATTCGCGAAGAAATTATCGAGCGCAACCGCCTTGAAGCAGTAATTTCCATGCCTTCCGGAGTTTTCAAACCCTATGCAGGAGTTTCCACCGCTGTGCTTGTTTTCACCAAAACCGGCCACGGCGGAACGGATAATGTTTGGTTTTACGATATGACTGCGGACGGACTTTCTCTTGATGACAAGCGCACCCCCGTTGCCGAAAACGATATTCCTGATATTATCGAGAGATTCCGCAAGCGTTTTGATGAAAACGGCGAAGCCGACCGCAAGAGAACGGAAAAATCCTTCTTTGTTCAGAAGGAGGAAATTGCCGCAAACGCCTATGACCTTTCCATAAACAAATACAAAAAGACCGAATATGTTCCGGTGGAATATGCACCCACAGAGCAGATTCTTGCAGAGCTTAAAGAGCTTCAGCAGAGAATCGGCAAAGGCCTTGAGGAACTGGAGGGGATGTTGTGATGGCTGTATTTACAGATGTTTTTGAAGATGTCACAAAATATGGTAGAAAACTTCAGACTTCGGAATATAACGAGAATGGAAAATATGTAATTATCGACCAGGGACAGAAAGATATTGCAGGATATACAGACGAATCAGAGGGTGTTTTTACAGATGTTCCTGCAATAGTTTTTGGCGACCATACAAGGGTTATAAAATATATTGATAAACCTTGTTTTCTTGGTGCAGATGGAGTTAAACTTTTAAAAGCTAAAATTGAAAATCCCAATTATAAATATCTTTTTTATGTTTTATCAAATGCAAACATTCCTAACACGGGATATAACAGGCATTTTAAATGGTTAAAAGAAGTTGAAATTCCTCTTCCAAATGTAGAAGAACAAAATAAAATTGTTGAAACTCTTGAAAAAGTTGACGAACTTATATCCTGCCGCAAAGAACAGCTTGCAAAATTGGACGAGCTTGTTAAATCTCGATTTATCGAACTGTTTAGTCATAAAGGATTTCCAGAAGATACTTTGTTGAATCTGTGTAATATCATAGATTATCGTGGTAAAACTCCTGAAAAGGTCGATTCTGGATTGCC
>JAZUAX010000068.1:0-5326 GCA_045638185.1 Oscillospiraceae bacterium
ACTCCGCAGAAGAACAGAAAGAAGGTTCTTCCGACGACGGCGACACCACCGGCGCAGGCGACCAGGGTATGATGTTCGGTTTTGCATGCTGCGAAACCCCCGAACTTATGCCTATGCCCATCAGCTTTGCACACAAACTTGCTCTCCGCCTTACCGAAGTCCGCAAAAACGGAACCCTTTCCTACCTTCGTCCCGACGGCAAAAGCCAGGTTACCATTGAATATGACGGTTACAAACCCGTTCGCGTTGAAGCAGTTGTAATTTCTTCTCAGCACAGCGCAGAAGTTACTCTCGAAACTATCCGCGAAGATATCAAGAAACACGTTATCGATGCTGTTATCCCCGCTGAACTCATGGATGAAAACACCAAAATCTTCATCAACCCCACCGGCCGTTTTGTAGTCGGCGGACCTCAGGGCGACAGCGGTCTTACCGGACGCAAAATCATCGTTGATACTTACGGCGGCTATTCCCGTCACGGCGGCGGCGCCTTCTCCGGAAAAGACCCCACCAAAGTTGACCGCTCCGCAGCTTATGCAGCAAGATGGGTTGCAAAAAACGTTGTTGCAGCCGGCCTTGCAGAACGCTGTGAAATCCAGCTTGCTTACGCAATCGGCGTTGCACATCCCGTTTCCATCATGGTTGAAACTTTCGGCACCGGAAAATATTCCGACGAGGAAATTTCCAATGCTGTAAACAAAGTTTTTGACCTTCGCCCCGCAGCAATCATCAAATCTCTTGATCTTCGCAAACCTATTTATCGCAAACTTGCCGCTTACGGCCACATGGGAAGAGAAGAACTCGGTGTGGCTTGGGAAAGAACCGACAAAGCTGAAGAACTCAAAGCTTACTTCGCATAAGTCATAAGTTGAAATAAACTGTTGCGGCTGCTATACTGTAAATGCAGAAAAAAGAAAGCGGTGAAGCTTAATGAATAAGCAGGAATTTTTGGAAAAATACGGATATAATGAATCCGATTTATCCGAAGCCGATATTTCGTTCGAAGAACTTGAGCTTATTGCAAAAGATTATCAGAAAAACGAACAGGTCCTCAGAGACTGTGTAAAAAGTTTTATTGATGAATATCTTTATGATACGGAAAAAGCGGGGATCCATTCTTATCGCTATCGAATCAAAGAAATTGACCATCTTTTGGAAAAAGTTGTTCGAAAACGCAAAGAAAATCACAAAAAATTTGAAAAGCTTGATTATACCAACTATTATAAATTTATGACCGACCTTATCGGCGTAAGGGTGTTTTTTCTTTACCGCGAAGATTGGATACATTTCCACCGCTATATTGTAAGTCAGTTTGAAAACAACCCGGAACTTTATATTAAAAATCGCCTTGAAGATTTCGACGAAAATCCGGAACACTATTATCTCGCTGAACGCCCGAGAGCTTATAAACGCGCCGGCGACAGCAAGATTTATGATAACGATGAACTCGAAATTATTTCCGACGGAATTTACCGTTCCCTGCATTATATCGTAAAATATAAAGGTTATTATATCGAGATTCAGGGCAGAACCCTTTTTGAAGAAGGTTGGGGCGAAATTGACCACGACATTGTCTATAAGGAAACCGAAGACGATGAAATGCTGAAGGATTATTCAAAAATGCTTAATCGCCTTGCAGGACTTGCGGACGAAATGAGTTCATATTTCAGAAGAATGAAACAGCAGCAGTAATTATATTTAAACTTTAAGTTAAAACAAATCAACGCACCGGTCAATGAAAAATGCCGGTGCGTTTTGTATTATATAACCGAAAGGAGCTGATTGATTTGAACATTGAAATCGGCGCAAAAATAAAAAACCTCCGTCTTTCCCGGGGAATGACCCAGGAACAGCTTGGAAACGAACTTTCGGTTTCTGCCCAGGCGGTCAGCAAATGGGAAAGCGGAACAACAATGCCGGACATCCAGCTTCTGCCGGAAATTTCCGTTTTTTTCGGCGTTTCGATAGACGAACTTTTTTCAATGAGCGACGAAAGCAGAATGGACAGAATCGAAAATATGGTTGATAATATGCATTTTATTCCCGAAAAAGATTTTGCGGATTCCGAACGCTTTCTCAAAGAAAAAGTTTCCGATGAAAAAACAAAAGCAAAAGCAACCCTTGTTCTTGGTCAGCTTTATTCAAAACGCGCCTCGGAATATAACGAACTTGCACTTAAAGCCGGTAAAAAAGCTCTGCTTCTGAATCCCGATGAGAAACCGGCACATAACGTAATTTTCGATTCCATCGGCGGACTTTACCCCGATTACAACTGCGCCAACCATGTTGAAATCATTGACTTTTATAAAAATTTTATCAAAAATCATCCGGAAAACCCGAGGAGTTATCTTTGGATTATGGATTTGCTTATTGCCGACGGAAGAACCGAAGAAGCGAAAGAATATCTTTGGAAAATGGATGAAATCGAACACAGCTTCCGCACAGATCTTTACCTTGGACTTATAGCAAAAGAAGAATGCGATCTTCCCAGAGCACTTGAATGCTGGGATCATATGACTGAAGAATTTGACTGCTGGCTTTCCTGGTCCTGCAAAGGTGATCTTTACGCAAAGCTTTGCCGTTTTGACGAGGCTATTGAGTTTTATGAGCACGCTCTTGAAATTCAGAAACCGCCAAAATATATGGATATTCCCGAATCAATGTCCTTCGTTGCGGAAGCGCTCGGTGATTATAGTAAGGCAATTGAATACCGCAAAAAAGCCATTGAAATTTGTGAAACGGATTGGAATATCACCGAAGGCGAATGGGTCGATATACACAAGAGAGAAATTGAAAGACTTTCTGAAAAATTAAAATAAAAAAACGCGGTCAGCCGACCGCGTTTTTTATTCGGTTATTTTTTTGTAATGTTCTTTCATGCAGCGGAAAGTTTCCTCGCTTAAATCATGCTCAATTTTGCAGGAATCTTCCAGTGCGGTTTTTTCGTCAACGCCTATTGCCATAAGGAATCTTGAAATTACTATATGGCGTTCATAAACACTTTCCGCAATGGCTCTTCCCTTTTCCGTAAGAGTTATCAGATAATCTTCATCCATATTGATGTATCCGTTTTCGCGGAAGTTTTTCATGGCAACAGAAACGGTTGGTTTGGAGTGTCCCAACTCGTTGCAGATATCGATTGAACGAACCTGGCCGTTCCTTTTCTGGAGCATAAGAATAGCTTCAAGATAATCTTCACCGGATTGTCTTATCTTCATAAAAAACCTCCCTTTCCGTTTTGTATATCTGTATCTTACAATAAAAATTTGTTTTTTGCAAGCCGATTTATTTTTTCACGTTTTAAGCCTAAATTGTTTGACAAAAACATATAATAACGCTATAATATGATAGTTAAATTTAAATCGAGGTGTAGCGCAATTGGTAGCGCGCCTGCTTTGGGAGCAGGATGCTGCAGGTTCGAGTCCTGTCACTTCGACCAATCCTCAAACAGCCGGATTTCCCGGCTGTTTTTTTATTTCCGAATAAATCGAATCATAGCTGCCAAAACTTTTTCATATATTAAAGCGGAGGCGAATTTATGAATTTCAGTGAAAAGCGGAGAGCCAGAAAAATTGCAGAAAAAAAGAAAGCGGAAAGAGAAAGCCTTCGGAAAGATATCGAAAATCTTGAGGCAGAAATAAAAAGGACCGAAACGATTTTCAACTTTACGACAGATGAATATCTTCTGGAATCTGCAATATATGAACAGAACTCCCAGAGGGCAAAAATGAACTATCTTCTTAAGCTTGCAAAAGAAATTTAGAAAAAAACAGCCGGCATTTATGCCGGCCCAACGATAATAATATATCAAATTATGTATTAAATGTCAATAGTTTTCAACATTCCCTCATTAAAATATACTTTATGCACAAATTGATACTTTCAATTTCGTAAGGTATTGCGGATTGAAAAAAGCATGAAACAGTGGTATATTTAAATCACAGAAAGGATGATACCCGATGTACAAATGAAAAAATGAAAACTCGTAAAGAAGGGTTTTCAAAGAAAAGGGATCGAATGACCTTCGGCTGAAAAAGTTTCAAGAAGCTGTTAGAAGAAGTGCAAGAAGACAAAAACGGAACTTGTTAATGGTGATACGAAGGCTTCGGTATCAGAAGAAAGAGAGGTTGAAATATGTTAGATTTTAAGATATCACAGAAATAACCCTTGGCTGATGCAGGTGAAAGATGCATTCGGTCAAGGGTTATTTCTTTTTTATCAAAAAATCGAATCCAGCCCAGCGGGGCTTTTTTTATTGCCCGTTTTTCTTCTTGAAAAGAAAAAATCCGGCCTTCAAGCCGGACAATATATTTAATTTAGCAAAACATAGCGTAAATGTCAATAGTTTTCAACATTTTAGCTGAAAAATATACTTTATGCACAAACAAAAACAAGTAATTTCGTAAAGTATTGCGGATTGAAATCCATCCTGAATGGTGGTATATTTAAATCACAGAAAGGATGATACCCGATGTACAGATGAACATCAGGAACTCAGATAAAAAAGGAAATCTGAGTTAAAAACCTTTTTGCTGACCTTCGGAAAGAACAAAGAATAAGAAAGTTCCGACATAAAGATCAACCCGCTTAAGGGGAAAAGAAGAAAAAAAGAAGTGTTAAAAGGAACGAGAAAAAATTGATATACGAAGGCAGCAGCAGAATGTTGGAATAAAAAGAAAGAGAGGTCAAAATGATGTTAGATACTAAAATAGAACAGAAATGACCCTTGCTTTATCGTAGGTGAAAGATGCGATAATTCAAGGGTCATTTCATTTGTTTATGTTCGCGCCGGCCGGGCGCCTTTTTTGTTGCCCAAAAATAAAAAAAGACGGCCTTTTGGCCGCCTAACATTTATAATATACTCCTCCCGCGGACAAATGTCAATACCGGAAGCACAATTTCTGTGTTCTGCATAACTTTATTGTTTTAACTTAGTACAATATTGCGGATTGAAATCCGCCCCGAATGGTGGTATATTTAAGTCACAGAAAGGATGATTCCAATGTACAACTAAAAATTGAAAGCTTAATTTTTTTAAAGGTTTCAGAGGAAAAACCGTTACCACCTTTCGTAAAAAAATTTCCGGCATAAAATCATGTCCCAACTTTTGATTAACGCGTTTTATTTAATAGGCTTAAAGTAAGAAGCGTCCAAGTCGGATCGTAGCCATGTCGTTCTGTGGGCCAAGGAGTTGAGTGGAACCATTGTCTTCCTAAGACCGCTTGGCCTCCGACTTCACCTTTGGTAAAAAAATTTCCGGCATAAAATCATGTCCCAACTTTTGATTAACGCGTTTTATTTAATAGGCTTAAAGTAAGAAGCGTCC
>JAZUAX010000069.1:0-1520 GCA_045638185.1 Oscillospiraceae bacterium
TAAAATTCTTAAAATTGAAAAACACCCCGATGCAGACAAACTCCAGATCTGCCAGATCGATATCGGCCGCGAAGAACCCATCCAGATCGTAACCGCAGCACAGAACGTTTACGAAGGAATGCTCGTTCCCGCAGCTCTCGACAACTCCACCCTTGCAGGCGGAATCAAAATCAAAAAAGGCAAACTCCGCGGCGTTCCTTCCAACGGAATGATGTGCTCCGTTGCGGAACTCGGCGTAACCGTTCACGATTTCCCCTATGCAATCGAAGACGGTATCCTTGACATCAAAGAAGACTGCAAACCCGGCGACGATATCAGAACCGCTCTCGGAATCAACGACGTTTGCGTTGAATTCGAAATCACTTCCAACCGCCCCGATTGTCTTTCCGTTCTCGGTCTTGCAAGAGAAGCAGCAGCAACCTTCGGCAAAGAACTCCATATGCCCGAAGTTAAAATTGAAAACGAAACCGGCGATACCAACGAACTTCTTTCCGTTGAAGTTAAAAACCCCACCCTTTGCCGCCGTTACGTTGCAAGAATGATCAAAAACATCAAAGTCGGTCCTTCCCCGAGATGGATGAGAGAAAGACTCCGCGCAAGCGGCGTCCGCCCCATCAACAACCTCGTCGATATCACCAACTTCGTAATGCTTGAATACGGCCAGCCCATGCACGCTTTCGACTATAAATATCTTGCAGGCAACAAAATCGTTGTACGCAATGCGGAAGAAGGCGAAAGCATCACCACCCTCGACGGCGTTGAAAGAAAACTTTCTCCCGAAATGCTCTGCATCTGCGACGCAGAAAAACCCTCCTGCGTGGCAGGTGTTATGGGCGGCGAATACAGCGGAATCCAGGACGACACCAACATGGTTGTTTTCGAATCCGCTTCCTTCCTTGGTTCTTCCGTAAGAACCACCGCAAAAAAACTCGGCATGCGAACCGAATCTTCCGGCCGTTTCGAGAAAAACCTCGATTCCAGAATGTGCATGGAAGCTGTTAACCGCGCATGCCAGCTTGTTGAAATGCTCGGCGCAGGCGAAGTCATCGGCGGATACATCGACATCGACAACGAAGGCGACAAAGCTTACACCGTTGATTTCTGCCCCGAATGGACCAACAAATTCCTCGGAATTGACCTTCCCGCAGAAAAAATGGTCGAAATCCTTGAAAAAATCGGATATAAAGTTGAAAACGGCGTTATCACCGTTCCTTCCTTCAGAAGCGGCGACACCCTTCACAAAGCAGACATTGCAGAAGAAATCGCTCGTTTCTACGGTTATGACGTAATCCCGAACACCGCTGTTCAGGGCGCTTCCCAGGGTGCTCTTACCCTTCGTCAGCAGTTCGAGAAAAAACTTTCCCGCCTTCTTATGGCAAACGGCTGCTATGAAGTAGAAACCTATTCCTTCATCAGCCCCAAATATTACGATAAAATCGCTCTTCCCGAAGATTCCGAACTTCGCAGAAGCGTTGTTATCACCAACCCCCTTGGCGAAGATACTTCCGTTATGAGAACCA
>JAZUAX010000070.1:0-8794 GCA_045638185.1 Oscillospiraceae bacterium
CTTATCGGAATAGATCTTCCCAACGATCAGATCGAAAAAATTGTTGAAGGCATTAAAGCAAAAATCGCCCTTGATAAAATCGATATGGACAAAGTCGGAAGCGTTCTTGGCGGACTTTTCGGCAAAAAATAATCAAAAAGGGGTATTTTCACAGTGAATCCGAAGGTTTATTCCTCCGAAGATTTTGAATCAAAATTTACCTTTTCCGGCGAACTTGGTTTCAAATGGTCGCCGGAAAAAACTTTTTTCCGCCTTTGGGCGCCAACAGCAACGGAAGCAAAACTTCGCCTTTTTAAATCCGGAGATCCAAAAGCAGAGGATCTGACGGAAGAAATCGGGATGACCGCAGATGTTTGCGGAACATGGATCGCTGAAAAAAACGGTGACCTTAACGGTGTTTATTACACTTTTTCCGTAACGGTTGAAGGAGAAGAACGCGAAGCTCCCGATCCCTATGCAAAGGCAATGGGCGTTAACGGAAAACGCGCTATGGTAATAGATCTTGCAAAAACAGATCCGGAAGATTGGGAAAATGACAAAGGTGTTTTTCATGATAAGAACATCACCGATGCGGTTATTTATGAGCTTCATGTAAAAGATCTTTCGATGGATGAAAATTCCGGAATTGAAAACAAAGGAAAATTCCTTGGAATTGTTGAGGAAGGAACGAAAACTCCTTCCGGAATTCCAACGGGTCTTGATCATATCAAAAAACTTGGTGTTACTCATATCCATTTCCTTCCGAGCTTTGATTACGGTTCAGTTGATGAATCGAAACCGGAAGAGCCTCAGTTCAACTGGGGCTATGATCCGATGAACTTCAACGTTCCGGAAGGTTCCTATTCCACTGATGCAAAAAACGGTGCAGTAAGAATCCGCGAAATGAAAGAAATGGTAAGAACCCTCCATAAAAACGGAATCGGCGTTGTTATGGATATGGTTTATAACCATGTTTATCTTGCGGATAAATTTTGCATGAACGTTCTTGTTCCGGGATATTTCAGCCGAATTGACGAAAATGGGGTATATTCTCAGGGTTCCGGATGTGGAAACGATACTGCGTCCGAACGCAGTATGGTAAAAAAATATATTGTGGATTCGGTAAAATATTGGGCGGATGAATATCATATAGATGGCTTCCGCTTTGACCTTTCTGGGCTTCTTGATATTGCCACAATGAACGAAATCACCGGAACTGTTTATCCGGAACATCCGAACGTGATTTTTTATTGCGAAGGCTGGGATATGCCAACAAAGTTCACAAAACCGGTTGTGGAACTTGCAAACCAATATAATTCCGAAAAGATGCCCGGATGTTCTTTTTTCAGCGATACCATAAGGGATTATATTGCGGGACCTTCTTTTGAAGCGGAAGAAAAAGGTTTTATTACCGGAAAAGAAGTGCACGGTTCTCTTTTGGGAAAATGTTTCCGAGGAATGCCGGATTGGTGCAAAAGCCCAAGCAAATGTATAAACTATGTTTCCTGTCACGATGGCTACACTCTTTTCGACAGAATTTCCGTTGCTCTTCCGAAAGCGGATTTTGATGAAAAAGTCCGCAGAAACAACCTTGCGGCGGCGGTTTATATGCTTTCACAGGGTGTTCCGCTTTTTCAGGCAGGAGAGGAAATGCTCCGAAGCAAAATAAATCCTGACGGTAGTTTTGAGCATAACAGCTATAAAAGTCCGGATTCTGTTAACAGCATAAAATGGAAAAACCTTGAGAAACAGGAATACAGAAAAACTTTTGAATATTATAAAGGACTTATAAGCTTCAGAAAAGCCCATGGAGCTTTAAGAATGAAAACTCCCGGCGATGTTTATTCTCACGTTACCGACGTAAAAACCGGTGAAATCAATGTTCCCGCTTTCCATATCTGGGGAAATATAAACGGCGAAATTTCCGAAGCGATTTTTATTGCATTCAATGCGGAAAATGAAGAAAAGGAAATATATCTTCCCGTTGGAAAATGGAGCGTGCGTATCTTTGATGAAACCGCAGGAGATGAACATCTTTTCTTTGCAGAAGGAAAAATAAAAATTCCTCCGCTTTCGGCAGCGGTTATGGTAAAATAAAAATAGGACTGCATTGCAGTCCTTTTTTTGTTATGTGCCGTATTTATCCTGAAGAGAATAATAGAGCTTTTCGTATCTTTCCGTGTCAACAATAAAACTGATTCCGTGAGCGGCATTCGGAAAAGCTTCGAATGTGATCATATCGGGATTTGCTTCATAAATTCTTTTTCCCATTTCAAAAGGAACAAAATCATCATCTTCTCCATGAACAAGAAGAATGGGAACTTTCGTATTTTTAACCGCCTTTTCAGCACCTTCTCCGGAAAGCTTGAGATTTCCGAAAATCCTTGCGCCGAGACATACAAAGGGCATTCCAAGCCTGGGCGGAATACCCATTTCTTTGCATTTCAGGGCTATGATCTCATAAGGGGAAGAATAGGGGCAATCCGCGACGATGCATTTTACGTTTTCAGGAAGATCGAGTTCCGAAGCCATAAGAACTGTTGCACCGCCCATGGAAACTCCGGTGAGCATGATCGGAATATCACCGAAACGGTTAATGGCATATCTGATCCATTCAAGACAATCATATTTTTCTTTTATTCCGAAGCAGATAGTTGTGCCTTCACTTTTTCCGCCAGCGCGCTGGTCAACAACAAGGATGTTGCGGCCCATTCTTTGAGCAAGTTGGAAACCGCCGGAAAAATCCCGGACTGCAGTGCTTCGGTAACCATGAAACTGGATCTGGAGCGGAGCGGAATCGGAAGAATGATAATAGCGCGCCGCAAGCTTTGTTCCGTCAAAAGAGGTTGTGTAAACCTGTTCATAAGGAACTTCTTCCATTTCCTTAATAAGTTTTTTGATGGTCGGGTTTGCTTTCCGGTATTGAGGAGTATCCGGAAGAAGATGTGTTGTGCTTCGCTTTTTAGGCGAAGAATAGAAAGTTTTTCTGTAGGAAAGATAGGATATCAAAAGAATTATCAGTAAAAGAGTTATCATTTTCTGCCTCTGATTAAAAAGTTTTTTTTATTATAGCACTTTTTGGAATAAAAATCCAAAAAAATTCAGGAAAACATTGACATCAATTATACAGTTGTATATAATAAAGCTGGAAGTTATACAACGGTATAACGTTATACAACGGTTTGGAGGTGCGGATTATGGCCAAAAGCACAAAGCTCGGTGACGGTGAACTTGAAGTTATGCAGGCAGTGTGGGAAGCAAGTGAACCAGTTACCGCGAGCAAAATTTTGGAAAAAGTTCAAGAAAAACGAACTTGGGGTCTTTCGACCCTTATGACAGTTTTAAGCCGACTTATTGAAAAAGGCTATCTTGAATGTGACAAAACAACAAGAACAAACATCTATTCGGCAAAAATTGAAGAAAAAGATTATAAAAAGAAAGAAAGCCGCTCTTTTCTCGAAAAATTGCATAAAAACTCTATTTCTGATTTTGTGTCCTGTCTCTATGCAGGCGGAGATATAAGCAACGAGGAAATTTTGGAACTTAAGCGGTTTATTGAAAGCGCCGGAAAGGAGGAATAATTTTGAACGAAATTTTTCTTAAAATTATGGAAATTTCCGCAACGACTTCTATAGTTGTTCTTTTGGTAGCGATTCTTTCAAAAATTATAGATAAAAAATATACCGCAGGGTGGAAATATTGGATTTGGCTTATAATCGCGGTAAGACTTTTGCTTCCGCTTAACCCCAGTTCGGAACTTTTTGAGAAAAAGGTTGAGGTGGAGGTCCCGAACGTGAGCATCTATGTTCCGGCAGCTTTTTCAAGAGAAACAAATTTGAGCACGCCTTCGGAAATTATTCTTCCGGAACAAAATTCTGATACTCAAAATTCCGGAACACCAAAAGATAAGGTTGTTGCCCCGACCAAAAGGGAAGCGGAAGGCAGAGAAAAAACAAGCCTACTTAATGCAATAACATTTGTTTGGGCTTCGGGTGCGGTTTTGATGTTCATTTGGAATGTTGGGGCATACCTTGTTTTCAGAAAGGTTGTTTTAAAACGAAGCACTGCCGCGAACGATGAAACAAAAAGAATCCTTTCGGAAGTGAAAACCTCTCTTGGTATTGAAAAAGAAATCAAAGCCATTGTTTGCAAAAACGTGAACAGCCCAATGGTTATGGGCTTTTTAAACCCAAGACTTGTTCTTCCGGAGGAAAGTTATTCCGAAAAAGACCTTCGCTTTATCCTTTGCCATGAACTTACCCATTACAAACGACACGACACCCTTTATAAAGCGCTTATGCTTTTTGTAAATTCGGTACATTGGTTCAACCCGGTTGTGTGGCTTATGAGAAAGCTTGCAGATTCAGATCTTGAAGTTTCCTGTGATGCTCATGTGATCGAAAACGCGGACCTTGAAACGAGAAAACGATACAGCGAAACAATACTTTCCTGCGTACACCGCGAAAAGGTTGCCTGCGCGGTTTTTTCGACCCATTTTTACGGCGGCGCAAAAACACTTAAAAAACGCTTCGCAAATATTTTGAGCACAGAAAAACGAGAAAAAGGAAAAACAGCTTTTGTTCTGGTGCTTGTTCTGGCGTTTGTGCTCGGCGGAACGGCTTCCTGCACCATAAGCAAGGCACCGACCGTGGATCAGGTCCGTGAACTGGTGCTTAAGGCGGACGCGGTTTATCAGCCCGGTGAGGATTCAATTCTTGAAATCGTAAGCTATGAAAATTATATTGATGAAATTTACTATGATGAAATCGGAAATTTTGAAGAAGCGGTTTCGGAAATTTTTTCCGAAAAGGGAATTGAACAGATTTTAAATTCCAAAGAAAAAGTAAACTTTAAACCTGCTTTCTTAGAGGAAAACGGAAAATATTACCGTTACAGCGCCATGGTGGACAGCGCCGCGACCAATTATTATTACAGTATAGAATATATTGCCCTTGATGAAGAAACAGAAAACAGTTTTCAATATGCAATAGGCCATTCTTCCAAAGATGCTTACGGCGAAACGGAATTTTTTGAAAGCTATGTGACGATTGTTCTTGGGGGTGGAAAATATCTTATTGAAGATTTTGATTCAAAGCGCTTCACAACCGAGAAAGCTCCTGAAGAATCGGAAAATTACGAATTGGCAACAGAACAGCAGTCCGCAGAAAGAATTTATAACTATTTTCATGCAGAATATATTTCGTTGATTGCGAAAAGAATAGAAAGCTATAAAAACGGAACCTTTGTAGAGGTGGAAAACCATCATGGGCCTTATCGCGAGGATTTTCCACCGGTTGAAAATCTTCCTGAAGCAAATGAGAGCAATGTTATTCTTGCCTGGAGAAATAACGAACAAATTGATGCGAACACCTGGCGTGACGGGGCTATCGATTATATTTATATCATTGATGAGGAACATGCAATTATTTTCGAACCTGTTTTCTTCGTGCAAAATGATGGTACGGAAGAACCCGGATTTGCCGATACCGGATATTATGGCGAAAATGTTGCAAAATGGGTTTTGAGCACTTATGACGGTTATTACGGAAGCAGACTTTTGCTTTATGAACCGGAAATTATTACGGAGCACATTGCCGCCCTTAATCAGCTCAGCTACGAAAATTACGGCGCAATTTGTGAGGAACGTTTTGGAATCTTCCTTTTTAAAGAATATACGGAAGATATTTCGGCTGTTCCGGATGCAATAACATATGAACCGGTTGTTTATGATGGTGTGGCCTCTATGTATAACGGTTATTACCTCGATTTCTATGAAAGAAATGCACAGGAAGTTTTGAATTTTTCCTCGGTTGAGGAAATGTATGAAAACATGGAACAGTATATTTCCGATGATTTCCTTTACAGAGGATACAATCCTTATTTTGTGGAGTTTGAAGGAAAACTTTATAAAGCTGTCGGAAACCACGGAAATATTGGAATAACTTACGGAAACAGCAAAATTGTTTCTGAAACGGAAAACAAGATGACCGTAGAAGCGGAAGTTTATGCCGCAATTTCCGGCGAAAGAATCGGAGACGCCACCATTGAATTTGAAAAATTCGGCGATGATTGGAAAATTGTCGGGGTAATTGACGAAATTGAATATTAAATAACTCAAAAAAGCCTTCCAATTGGAGGGCTTTTTTGTTAATAAAATATAAATTGATTTTTTTCGCATATATGGTAAAATATAAAAACCGAAAGGAGGAATGAAATTGCAATATCTTATAACTTTCCTCGAAGGAATAATTTCGTTTGTTTCACCATGTATGCTTCCTATGCTTCCGATTTATGTTTCATATTTTGCGGGAGGTGCGGATGAAAAGAAAAATATATTTAAAAGAGCAATTTGCTTTGTGCTCGGTTTTACGGCTGTTTTTTGCGTTCTCGGGCTTTTTGCCGGAACGATAGGTTCGTTCCTTTCAAAATATCAGACAGCAATGAATATTGTTACAGGTATGGTTGTTGTGCTTTTCGGATTGAGCTATCTCGAAGTCTTCAGTCTTCCTTTTTTTAAGGGAATAGGAAACATAAAAAAGATAAACAACGCGTTCGGCGCATTTTTGTTCGGAATGATATATTCAGTAAGCCTCACGCCCTGTGTGGGTGCTTTTCTCGGTTCGGCCCTGATGCTTGCTTCTAATTCCGGAACGGCCTTACAGGGGCTTCTGCTTCTTCTTACGTATTCTTTGGGATTGGGAATTCCGTTTGCTGTTTCTGCGGTTCTTCTCAACAAGCTTTCGGATGTCTTTGATTTTATAAAAAAACATTACGGAATAATAAACAAATCCTGCGGAATTTTCCTTATTGTGGTAGGTATTTCCATGATGTTTGGGATCCTCAATGCGCTTCTGGCATTTTTCAGTTAAAGGAGAGATTTTATGGATAAAAAAGTAAAATATGCTATAATCGTTCTCTGTGCGGCAGCATTCCTTCTTGCGGCTGTAATCGGGTACGATTATCTTTCTGAAAATTATAATACCGAAGTTCCCTCTGAAAACGGTTCTTCTGCCGAAGCTGTTATGGCCCCGGATTTTACTGTTTATGACAGGGAAGGGAACCGGATGAGCTTTTCTGATTTTGCCGGAAAACCGGTTGTAATAAACTTTTGGGCAACCTGGTGCGGATATTGTGTAAAAGAAATGCCGGCGTTTGAAAAAGCATATAAAGAATATGGTGACGAAGTTGTTTTCATGATGATAAATGTTACGGACGGTTATCAGGAAACCAAAGAAAAAGCTGAGGAATTTATAGATGAAAAAGGATATGAATTCCCGGTTTATTATGACCTCGATCTTTCTGCCGCAGGAATCTATGGGGCAAGTTCTCTTCCGGCAACAGCATTTATAAATGCGGAAGGAGAACTTGTTCACGGTCAATTGGGAATGATGAGCGAAGAAAGCCTTTACGGTTTTATAGAAAAAATTCTTGAAAAATAAAAAAAGCGCCCGGACGGCGCGAACATAAAATATAAATGAAATGACCCTTGAATTATCGCATCTTTCACCTACGATAAAGCAAGGGTCATCTCTGTTCGATTTTAAAGTCTGTCATTTTTCAACCTCTCTTTCTACAGTTTCGGACATTCTTTCCGTTGTCTCTGGCTGATTATAACTTCCGGACGCTTCTTACTTTAAGCCTATTAAATAAAACGCGTTAATCAAAAGTTGGGACATGATTTTATGCCGGAAATTTTTTTACCAAAGGTGGTAACGGTTTTTCCTCTGAAAGCCTTTAAAAAATTAAGCTTTCAATTTTTAATTGTACATCGGAATCATCCTTTCTGTGATTTAAATATACCACCTTTTTAACCGGTTTTCAATCCGCAATATTATACTAAGTTAAAGCGATGAAGTTATGCAGAACACAGAAATTGTGTTCCTCCTATTGACATTTGTCCTTGGAAGGAGTATATTATAAACGTTGGACAGCCCATTTTGAGGCTGTTTTTTTATTTTTATTTTAAAACCAGGCGCAAAAAAAGCGCCCCTTCGGTGCAAACTTATACAAATGAAATGACCCTTGAATTATCGCATCTTTCACCTACGATAAAGCAAGGGTCATTTCTGTTCTATTTTAGTATCTAACATCATTTTAACCTCTCTTTCTTCTTATTCGGATGTTCTTTCCGCTGCCTTCGTATGTCAATTTTCTTCGTTCCATTTAACACTTCTTTTTTCTTCTTTTCCCCTTAAGCGGGTTGTTCTTGATGTCGGAACTTTTTATTCTTTGTTCTTTCCGAAGGTCAGCCATTTTTGATTCGGATTTTTAGGCTTCATTGGTTTTTGATCCGAATCCCTGATGTTTATCTGTACATCGGGTATCATCCTTTCTGTGATTTAAATATACCACCTTTTCCGCCGATTTTCAATCCGCAATAACTTACGAAAAATCGGCCTTTCTTTTGTGCAAAAAGCATATATTATTCGTTATATGTTGAAAACTATTGACATTTATGCTATATTCCGGTAATCTTAATACCTTATCCGGCACAAAGCCTGCTTTTTTTATTTCAAAGCAATAAAAAAAGCCCTTCCGGGCAAACACAAATAAAAAAAGCCTTATAAATGAGAAATAACCCTTGATCGAATGCATCTTTCACCTGCAACGACCAAGGGTTATTTCTGTGAACTCTTAAAATCCGTCAATTATCTCAACCTCGCTTTCTTCTGATACCGAAGCCTTCGTATCACTATCAATCAAGTTCCGTTTTTTGTTTTGTTTTCAGTTTCGCACTTCTTCTAACAGCCTGTTTCGGAACTTTTTATCAGCCGAAGGTCATTCGATCCCTTTTTTGAAAACCCTTCTTTACGAG
>JAZUAX010000071.1:0-25732 GCA_045638185.1 Oscillospiraceae bacterium
ATGCCATCTTCTCCAGAATTCCGTTGCGGAGCGGGAAATATAAGGATAATTGAAGTTTTCGAGGAAATGGAATCCGAAGATTTTTCCAAGACCGATTGCCATATCGGAATAACCGGAGAAATCATAATAAATCTGAATGGAGAACATCAGAACACCGAACCATACTGCAGCAGTACTCCTTGCGGTAAGATCACCTGTAAGATAGGTTTCAGCGAACTGTCCGGCAGTGTTTGCGATAAAAACTTTTTTGGTAAGACCAACGAGGAATCTTGCCGCGCCGGACCAGATATCCTCGAGGTTTTCCTGACGGTTGTTAACTTCAATTGCAACGTCGGCATATCTTACGATAGGGCCCGCAACAAGCTGTGAATAAAGCGAAACATACATGAAAAATTTCATATAGTTGTGCTGGGGTTCAACGTTTCCTTTATAAACATCGATGGTATAGCTGAGGGTCTGGAAAGTATAGAAGCTTATACCGATAGGGAGAGAAAATGCCGGAACCGGAAGAGCAAGTCCGGTAAGAGCATTGATGTTTTCAACAAAAAATCCGCTGTATTTAAAAATTCCGAGAAGTCCGAGGTTTAAAACAAGAGAAGAAATAAGCGCAAGTTTTGCACCGATATCATGTCTGTGTTTTTCGATTATTAGACCATGGAAATAGTCTACTGTCGCGCTGAAAATAAGAAGGGTTACCCAAATCGGTTCACCCCAGGCATAGAAAAAGAGCGAGAAAAGAATAAGCACGGCATTTCTGAATGCTCTGTTTTTTGTTGAAAAATAGAGAATCAGGTTGACCGGCAGGAAAAGATAGAGGAAAAATAAGTTTGCAAATACCATATTTTTTGTCGTCCGTCCTTGTTTGTTTTTTTATCTATATTATGTCGTTTTTAGCGAACTTTTTTGTTACGACAGTAATAGTATAATAACTTATTTTTATGTCATTTTCAACAAGTATTGGATTTTTTAACAATTTCATAACAAAATAATTCCGAAAAGGATTATTAAAGCCGGAACAGAAGCCTTGCAAAACCTTTTGCAGAAAAAGGAATTATTGGAGAAAAATATCCGCCCTTTCCATGGATTTTTGTTGAAAGAAGAAGCCAAAGCGTAAGCGCAATTCCTGCGATAAAACCCCAGATTCCGAAAATTGCTGTTCCGATAAGCATAAACATTCTCATAAATTTTATAGCATAACCCAGCTCGTAACCCGGCTGACTGTAATTTGCCATTGCAACAAAAGCCATGTAAAGCATTGTTTCCGAATTGAACCAGCCGCTTTTTACCGCAAAATCACTTACTATGATACCGGAAATTATCGAAAACGTTGAAGAAAGCATTCCCGGAGTGTTGAGAGAAGAAAGCTTAAGACCGTCTATTACAAATTCCAATATCAAAAGCTGCCAGATTATCGGAATATTCTGTTCTTCTGTAACAAGAACGAATCTGAAAATATCCGGAACTTTTTCAGGATATTCCAAAGCAAGGAGCCACACCGGAGTTACAAAAAGAGTGACAAGCATTGTCAGGATTCTGGTTATACGAAGATATGCCCCGGTAAGCGGAGGAAAATAATAATCGTTTGCATCCTCTGCGATATCAAAAATTGTTGCAGGCATTATCATTGCCGTCGGAGTGTTATCCACCAGAACGATCAGATCGCCCTGCATTATCTGTGCGGCTGCAACGTCCGGACGCTCGGTGAATTTATATTTTGGAAATGGATTCCACCGTTGTTTTCCGTTTATCACATTTGCCATATCTTCCTGGCTCATAGTCAGCGCTTCGATTTTTGAGTTTTTAATTTTACTGCGAACATCTTCCAGCATTGTTCTGTCAACTTTGCTGCTGAGATAACATAACGCAATATCGGTTTTTGAAATTTTTCCGATATTCTGATATTCAATGCTGAGGTCACAATCGCGTATTCTCCTGCGGATAAGCGCTGCATTGAAAAGCATCGTTTCGGTAAAGCCGTCGCGTGAACCGCGAAGGACCTTATCTCTATCCGGCTCCGCATTATCTCTTTGGGGATAATTCCGCAGTTCAAAAACAAAGGCATCAGCAAAGCCATCAACCATGAGCACGGTTCTGCCGCTAAGAACGGCAGTTATAATTTCCGTGTCATCATTTTCCGTGTTTACTCCTGCAAAAGGAATGCAACGTTCAAAAAATTCTTTTTCCGAATCCGCTTCCCCTTCTACAAGATTTGTTAAACCTTCGAGTATTTTTTCAAGAACGTCGCTTCGCAGAAAGCCGTCTATCATATAAAGAACCGAATTTTTCCCTGCAACAACAAGTTCCCTTTTCTTTAAATCAAAATTGCGTTTTGTGCAAAAAAGCGCATCAAAATGCAGTTTATTGACTTCTATATCCGTTGAGATATTCATAAAAAAAACGCCGCCTTTCCAAAGGATATTTTTCCATAAAAGGCGGCAGATATTCTTTTTAACAAAAAATGAGCACGGAAAATTTTCCGTGCTCATTTTATTTTTCTATTCCGACTATTATTATTCTGTCATCGTCAGATTTACCATAACAGGTCGAAAGGGTCAAAATCTGCTTTCCAAAAATGATTTCAGTTTCTGTTTTATAAAGAGATTTTTCACTTATATAATCCACGAATTCCAAAAACGCTTCTTCATTTTCAGTGCTGTTGAAATAATACCAGCTGTCATTGCTTTTGAGCATCGCAACTGAAAAAATCTCATAAGTTCTAAGCCCTTCCAAAGTTTCAAACTCAAAAAAACGATGCTCATCAAAATAGGATTTTTCTGTGTACTTTGTAAGGTCAGAAAACATTGTTCCGTTTTTCATGTTATGTCCATATATTATTATATGGCCGTCAGAAAGCTCCCTGGTGCCTTCCAGAAACGGGACCCCGGACATTGCATATTCTCCCTCAAAATTCATTCTGAGGTATTTCTGAGGTTCATATGGCGTATAGACAACAGGATAATCAACTTTTGTCCCCAGAACATTTATCCAACCTATAAAATCCGGATTTGCTTCAAAAAGCGGCACAAGATTTCTTTTATGAAGATGCTCATCCTCTTCATTTTTCTGCTCTTCCTGCTCAGTTTCAATAGGTTCAGCAATAATTTCCGAAAGGTTTTCAAAATCTTCCTTTTCCTTTTTGCTTTTAGAAACTTCGCTGAAAATCATAAAACAGGAAAAAGCAATTACCAAAACAAGAAATCCAATTAAAACGTAAAACAATTTTTTTGACATTTTTCTTTTCCTTTTCCAAAAAACGGCGGGCTAAAAGCGCCGCCGTTTTGTGTTTTAATCTGCTTTAAAACCAGTTATTTTTTCACCTTCGATGGTTACTTTCCAACTTTCTTCAACAGCTTTGGCCGGTTTTGCTTGAATTGCTTCCGCAAAAACATTTATAACCTGAATAGAACCGTCTTCCGCATTAAGTCCCTGAACGGTTATAGGATTTTCAAGAAGCTCTTCGGTAGATAAATTTGGTGCAACAGGAGATTTATAGTAATAAACATGCTCCCCTTCTCTTTTTATCCAACCTTCCTTAAACTCAATTTCAGGCATTTCGGAAGTTTTGGGAAGAACATTTCCTTCTTCATCCACCCAATAACTTACAAGACAGACTCTGATATAAGCATGAATATTGCTTGTGTTTTTTACTGCAATACTCGGTTTTACACCGGTATCCGCATCGAAACCTTCTTCAATAACTTCACAGCTTACCGCGGCAGGATCAAAGTTGTTGTTTTCTGACTGAGAACGGACCAGCATCATTGCAAAAACAGTTCCGCAGCAAACAAAAGAAGCTGCAAGGGCTATTGAAATAATAATCTTTAAAGATTTATTCATCAGCCCTCACTCCTTTTGTTTTCTTTTATTTCGCTGTTGCCGTTAAGCCAATAAATCGATTGTTCTTCCAGACCGAAAGTTGCAGAAGCCTCTTCCTCAGATGCCTGGTGTATTATAGTCTGTGCAACGTCATCATAACGCCAGGACCAACCGTTCTTCTGGGTAATTATGTATTTGCCATAAGGAAGATCTTTTATCGTTACGCTTCCGTTTCCGACAATTGTGACAGTGATCACAAGATCTTCTTCGCCCTCTTTAAGCTCTGCTTTTCTTATTTCATAGACAAAAACCTGTCCGTCATTGGTGGCGTTTTCTCTTTTGATGGTGAAATCTTCCGCCAAAAGTTCAAATTTTGCATAAAAAATGTTACGTTCAGCATTTTCTGCGCCTGCTCTGTTGGGATGAAGTTTATCCGTTTTCGGAATGAACTCCGTTTCATCTTCAAAAGGATATCTGTCATCGTCAGAAACGACGTTTTCACATTCCTGATCCCAATACCAACCTTCAAAACGATAGTTTTCGTTCGGGGTTGCTACAGAACCAATGGGCGTTTCTCCGCCGAGTACGGTTTCGATTGTTGTTGTAATTGTTCCGCCTTCCGGAGGAACCGCAACATATTCGATTACGTATTCCGTCTGGACATAATAGAAATAAATGTTATTACGTTCAAGTGTCTTCGGCCAGTTTCCGTTGGAATCTTTCTTTTCTTCATGAATCAAAAGTTCCTGCATTGTTTCGCTTGAAACAAGAGTATAGTTTGGAATTTCCAAAGCGGTCTCTTTAATGGTATCGCCATACCTTGCAAGCTCGGTTCTTTCCTCCTTTTTAGGATGGACCTCTTCCGTAGAGTTGTATTTCAAATAATAAACATCATACGGATATTTATTTCTGCTGTAGAAGATATAAAGCTCTGTACCATCATGGGAAACTGTGATTTCGTATTTTCCATTCACAAGATTTTTTGTCGAGGATTCTTTTCCGTCAGTTTCCACCGCTTTGTTCGGTATCAAAGTAAAACCGGAGAAAGTCTGCGGAATTATCTCAACTGTTCCTCCTATATCGCCGATACCTTCGATATGAGTGGTACTTTCTTCATAACCTCCGGAACCATCGATTGCAAAGTTATTTCTGTCCGCATCGTTTGCAGTGAATTTTTCAAGCATAAAATGGACAGCATAATATGCACTGGTTTCGTTTTTGGTATAATAGAAAGTAACTATGTTTTCTTCGTCGTTTCCGACAGCATTGCCGTTTTCGTCAACAGTAACGGACAAAACAAGGCGTTTATAGAAAGCGTCCGGAACATAATCCTCGAAAGCTTTGAAACGTACTGTTTCAACGGCTTTTCTTGTGTTTCTGTTTTCTTCACCCAGAACTTTACCCGTTTCCTTATCAACATACCTGACTTTATAATTGATAGGAATACTTGCCTTTACGTATTCAAAGATATATACGTTTTCCGTTGCTTTTGTTGCGTCTTTCTCCGCATCATATTTCATGGTTATGGAGTGGGAAGCATTTATCGGGAAATAAAGGTCTGTATCTCCGGACATACCGCCATTGAACTGCGGATAAAGCTGGTTATAAGGGTAACCTGCTTTTGCATTAAAAGTTTTTGTCGAGCTAACCCTTGCAAAACCAATATAATCATCCGCAACTTTTTCCTGAAGGTTTCCGTCCGGTCCTCTGAGCCAATATTCGATTCTGAACGGAACATGGCTTTCGCCGCTCCAGTCCGCAAAGATGTTCATATCGCGTTTAACAGGGAAATCCGTAGGAGAAAAAGCCTTTTTCTCACCATTTTCAACGTAGAACCAACCTCCGAAAATAAGGCCTACCCCATTTTCATCGGTATGTGTTGGATTGGATTCAAGGCTTCCGTAAGTTTCGCCATGGTTTATTGCAAGATCCTTTTCGTGGATTATAATCTGGTTTCCGTTATCATCATAAACAATGTCATTATCATCCGGCTTTTTGTTTGCTTCGAACGCAAGAACATCGTCATAAGTTTTGAAGAAACGGATTTCGTGAGTTTTTGGGACCCATTTTGCATGAAGCAAAAGGTCACCTTCCGGCATGGTTATAGTATCCCAGTTTACCTCTGTTCCGTCGTAGCAGCCGGGAGAAGTATACCAACCTGCGAATTCATAAGCATTCGGTTCAAGGTTTTCAGGATAACCCGGAATGAACTGATATTCTTTAATAGATTCTCCATACATTATCCCGTGGACTTTTTTATCATCCATCAGTATACCGTTGTTACTGAATTCAAGATAATGGTCGACTATACGGTTATAGTAAAAATCAGCTATTCTATCTGACGGACTTATCGAAGTACCGCTACCGAAGGAAGGATCCGATTCAAACTGATAATAACCTCTTATGTCGAAAAAGTCCTCATCCTTTGTTATATGGTTATATCTCGCTCTATTAGAAATATAAAGTCTATAATAATTACCTTTATAAAGTACATCATCTTCAGTACGATCCTCGGGCAAAATCTGAAGATAATAGTTCATTGTATAATAATTTGCAGTGGAAGTGTTGACTGTCAGTGTGAAATCATCCGGAGGCATTTCGTCAATATAAACAAGAACCTGACTGAAATAACTACTGTTGGAAGGAGACCAACGCTGACCATCATCATACACCACACCATTTGCATCCACAACCGGCCAGATATCCGACACGGATTGCTGATATTTTCTATGAACAATTTTTATTGTATCGGTACAATTGGTATTATGAGTATGAGTCTCCGACAATCCGCAAATTGTACGCATACAGGAAGCATCGTGGTCATGAATTTCTATTCCGCATTCATAGCAGGAAGAAACATGATTATGTTCCTGCAAAGTGCATATAAAGGTGCAATCTGTATGAGAATGGTTCTCGGCAAATCCGCAACTCAAACAATCATCAGTATGAGAATGTGTATGGTTTAAATTCAAATAATTTGCTTTTGCAGAAGCAACATTGCTGTTGTTGCTAAAAGTATTTAAATTTCCTGTGTACCCTATACCCCTATATTGAGTTCCCTCACCAAGATAATACCATTTTCCACCAATATAAAAGAAATTATAATAAGTATAATTACCAAAAATATTTATTCTATATCGACATCTATAAATATATCCTTCCTGTGGATTACTTATATAATTGAATGCTGTTGTTGCATTTCCGGTTGGTATAGTTTCACTATATCCATTTTGATTTGTGAAACAAGCAATCGTATGGTGACCAATACAATTAAAATAACACGCATCACTATGATTGTGTTCCATTTTTCCACAGCTATAACATTCTCCGCTGTGCTTATGTGGAACTTTTCCACAAGTAATACAATCATCCGTATGTGTATGGTTTCCTTCACATTTATAAGCATAACACTCATCTGTATGTGTATGAGTAGTAGGAATTACACAGCTATTATAGCTTCCATCTTTGAATGTAATTGTATAATATTTCCTTGTGTAATATACATTTATAACTGTGGTACCGTTACCTTCAACACGAACATTTTTATCCGAAAGCACCGGGTTAAATTCAAAATAAGGTTTTTCATTAACGGTTCTGCCATCAATTACAACTTCAGTAACAGTATTGGGAACATCGTCTTCACCACTAACCAGCGAATTGGACTCAATATTTTTTTGAGTGCTTCCCCAATATGTATAATTGTTATCATTTGCATTTTCTCTCCAGTAAACAACTGTGTAAGTTGTTTGTACTGTTCTCCATTTTGCAATATATTTACTGTTTTTTGCAGGAATAGTTCCGGGAATTGTGTCAGCAATTCCATCACCGGAATCCAAGTTTCCATCACCATTTGTATCTTCGGTTGCAAGGTCCCAACCATCAAACACATATCCGTAACGGGTAGGATCGTTTACAACAAAAGGAGTACCATATCTTGCATAGATAGGGTCGGAACCATAACCGCCGTTGAAGTCGAATTCAACGAGGTAATAGTTTCTGTCATAATAAACTTCGAAAACGGTACTGCCGTCCGAAGCGATTGCTTCGGGGATATGATAGGTTTTTGTAAAACCGGTGCTGTACTCCTTGCCGTCTTTATAAGTTCCTTGAGTAAGAATTCTATCATCGACAATTGTTCCGGTAAAATCCTGATAGGTCGCGTAAAGAGCGGCTTCCTCGGTATAGTTATCGTCGTTTATATTCTGGAAGAAATAGCGTACAAAATAAGGAACTTTTACAGGTTTATAATAAACATTGATCACAACCGGACCGGTAAGATCTCCTTCGGCAAAATCAAGCTCAATAACAGAAGCATCTTTACCGCCGTAATAGATATAGTTATCGTTCGTATCTTTTTCATAAGTAATTGCTTCTTCGCCTTCGCCGTTGAGGAAAGGTGCAAAACCGAGCCAGGTAGGAGAAACTACGTTTTGCTGGAATCTACTTCCGACTTCTACCGTTGCAGTATAGGAAGTATAAATTGATGTTACAGGGTTTCCCTCAATGATACTGGTTATATCAAGGTAATTTATGGTTACGGTAGTGGTGCCTTTATCAACAACGGGACCGTCTTCACCAGCGGCAAGAAGTTTTTTTGCTTCATAGGTAAAAACTTCCATTTCAAAAGTTTCTTCGACGGATTCTTCGGTTTCTTCTCCGGAAAATTCTTCTTCAAAAACTTCTTCCTCAGAATATTCCTCTTCAGAAATTTCTTCCTCAAAGACTTCTTCAACGATCTCTTCCGGTTCAATAATTTGCATATCAGAAACAAGGATCATTTCTTCTTCCACAGAAGAAACGGTGTCCTCTTCCTCATAAACAGAAACGGAAAGGTGGTTTGTAAAAGCTTCGCCTTCATCATAAACTATTTTGCAGCGGATAAAAGCCATTCCGGAAAGTTCGAGGATATTTTTTACAAGTGCATAGGAAATTTCGCATTCCTCTGCGGTTTTATCATAAATGCTTGCCCAAATTTCGTTTTCGGAATCAACAAGGATCTGCCACTGATAAGAAAGCGCTTCGCCTTCAAAAACAGCTTCAACGGTTTTCTTTTCGGTTTCGGAAATATAAATATCCTCAACCACATTTCCTTCATATTCGATATATGCGGAATCTTCAAGAGCTTTTACCGGAGCGACGGGAATAAACATTGTCGCAACAATGCAGACACAGAGAATAAATGCCATTACTCTTTTTTTCATTTCCGCCACTCCTTTCTTTTAAAATTCTTTTAAATCATTTAACTGTTTTTAACTTTGTTCCAGGCGTCTTCCGGCTCCATATTTCCTGCCTGGATTGCGTAAGCTTTGAAATTGATATGGATTCCTGTAAGTTTTCCGATTTCTCCGCGAGTAATTTCTTCGCTTACTATTATTGTTCCATTATTTATTTTATCTCCGTTGCTGTCTTTAACAGCTCTTACAACGGGTTCTTTATCAAGAAATTCGCCGGGTTCAAGAAGAATATAATAGGCATATCTGCTGCCTTCTTTTTTGATAAACTTCCAGTTGTCTGCAACAGACCATTGAAGCTGGGTCTTTTCGCCGTTCTTAACGGAAAAAGTTCTGTTGTCTTCCGTTTTCCAATCATTCGAAAGATCCGCTTCAATAATTACATAAGCCGCAACTTCGCTTTTGGTAAAGGAAACCATTGCATTTTTCTCAAGGTCAACTCCGGGGATTATCAGCGCGGTTTTGATGGAATTCTGGAAGCTTCCCTCTTCCTCAAGGGTAAGGTTTCCGAAAGAGGCAACCTTTGCGCTGTCCTTTCCGTCCGCAGTTGAAACATATCTTGCATAAAGTCCGCTTGTAAAATGTATTGAAATCAAAGTGAGGCAGAGAAGAATACAAGCCAGAACAATTGGAATGTTGATTTTAGATCTTTTTCCGTGAGCCATTATTCTTTTCCACCTCTTTTCATTTTGTTTTGATTTTTTAAACTTCGTCTTTAAGACGTTTTATTTCGTCGATTATCTTCTGCATTTCCTCATCGTCTTTTTTAACTTCGGTCATATGAGGAATTTCAACAAGGAGAATTGCCGCCGCAACAAGGAGAATCGTTCCTGCCGGGGTTTTGATGAAACTTACCACATTTCCGAGGAAAGGGATATGGAAAAGAACTTTTCCAAGCACATCTCCGCGGGTTATGGGTTCATCCGCAACGTTGTTTGCGTCGCCTTTTGTAACAACTTCCTCTCCGCCGATTCCAACTATTCTATGGACAACAAGGCTGTTTCCGCTTTCGAAAACAACGATATCGTTAAGGTCAAATTCTGCGGTATCTTCAACGATTATAAGGTCACCTTTGGAAAATTCCGGTTCCATACTTCCGGAAAGAACAACCGCCGCGCCATAACCGAAAGGCATTGGCAGATTGTTTCCAACAAGGCTTTTTGCGTTGAGCATATATGCGTTCACGCCTATTGCCGTTCCGCAGATTATAAGAAGAACTATTCTTAAAATATTTTTAATTGTTTTCTTTTTGTCTTTCAATTTTTCGAAGCCTCCGTTTTGGAACGCTTTTCTTCACGAATTCTGTAAACTACAATTATGATAAGGAAAACCGCCGCGCCCACAGCAAGAGAAATCCATACGGAAAGGATGCTGTTGTCGCCGGTGTCCGGAGGAACAAGTCCCTCCTCGATAATAGGATCATCGGGGCCTGCCATAACCGCAGTTGTTGATATAACAATAGTAATAGTTATATCTTCCTGAGTTGCAAGGTTTCCGAGATATGTATCAAGCTCATCGTTTCCCTCAAAAGGCCAGCGCCAATCGAGAGTGTAATAGGCATATCTTCCCGGCATAAGAGAACTTTCGTCCGAAGCAGTATCAAGAGTTGGAACATCAACCCAGTTTTCCGCTCCGCCGACGATCCATTTTCCGTCATAGCGGGAAAGTCTTGCCTCGATGGGAATCATTTTATCGCCGGGGGTGATATATGCATCAACGTTGAGAGTATAATGGGCAATCTCTCCGCTGGTGTTTTTGAGTTTGAAAATATAGGAATTTTCCGTTCCCGGAGCAACGATTTTATCGCCGTTAAAACTTTCGGCGGTTACGATTCCTTCGCCGTTTTCATAAGCGACTTTAAAAATTTCCACCTGGGTTTCAGTTCCCCAGACAACGTTTTCATCGCTTACAAAAAATCCGGCTTTCTGAGGTTTTACTACAGAAGAAGAAACAGCGGAAGTTCCTTTTCCGGAAGAATTTTTGTTTCCGGAAAGGTTTGCGGAAGAAATTTCCTCTTCCGGATTTGCTTCCGTTTCGGTTTCTTCCGGGAAAGCAACGGTCTGGTCATACCAGTTTTCCGGAACAATTGAAATTGCGCCCTTATCGTTGCGGTTATACTGATTGAGCACGCTCGCAAGAGCGATTGTTGTTGCGGAAGAAGCAACCAACAAAAGAACGGCCACCGAAAGGAGCCATTTTGTTATTTTATTTTTCAAAATTTTTCGCCCCTTTATTCAGTGGATTTTTGAAAAACTCTTTTTTGAAAAGAATCTTTTCGGATTTTTAAAAAACGCAAAAGGATTTTTTTACGTTTTTTAAATAACCGAAAGAACCCCGGCTCCGACCCTGCCACGTTGGGGCAGAGCCGGGGTTTAAACATTTCAGTTAACATATTTTAAAAAAGAGAGAAAAAAGAATTAGTTAACCTGGGTTACAGTAATATCAAGAGCAAACTGAGTATCAAGGCAGTAATCATCAAACTCTACGAGTCCAACATAGTTTACACCATCAAGCTTTACAACGTTGATATCGCTAGTAAGTCTTGCTGCCATAAGGTTACCAAGAATGGTATCTGCTCCATTGAACATTGCTTTGTTCGGATCACTTTCAGTAGTACGTTCAAATGCCCATTCCCAGTTGATTTCTTCTGCGCCAAGTTTAAGGAGACCTGCAAGGTCAGTGTTAGGATCAAAAGAAACAGGAGTTGTGCCAGAATAAACAACAGAAGTATTGGTGTCCGGGGTTACAGTATTAAGATTAAGTTTTTCAGCAATTTTGTCCGCTACTGCTTTAAGAGAGTCTTCGTTAGCATAAGTAGTACCTGCGGTTGAAGTGCTACCGGTGAGAGAATATACTACAGGATAATATTTAACGCTAAGAGTAACAGCATCTTCAAGAGTGTAAAGGTCAGTAGTATCACCTTTAACTGCAGGAACATACTGATCTCCGTTTTTCTTGAAAAGAGTACCTGCTTCAAATTCAGTGAAATTTGCTTCAGTTACAACGCCTGCTGCAACAGGAACCATTACACCATAGGAACCAGCTTTAAGGAAGATGTTCTGAATAGTCATAGTGGTGGTAATTTCACCTGCTACTTCAGGTCTACCGTTAATGGAGAAGGTAAGGCCTTCAGTATTTACGGTTCCGGGAGCAACAACATCCTGGTCATCAGCCTGGTCTGCAGTGTCGATAACGTTAACGGACTGAACTTTAACACCGGTTGCTTTTTCTTCAACGATGTTATCAATGTAAGCTTCACCATAAAGGTTGCCGATTACCTGAAGCTCAACGCCCCATTTTGCAACTCTTGCAGTATCTTCACCGCTTGAAGTGGTTACGTATTTTGCGAAGGTGCCGCTGATGGTGCTGGTGGTAAGAAGAACTGCTACCATAAGAGCGGAAGCTGCTCTCATCATTCTGTTTTTACGCATTTTAAAAAATCTCCTTTCGTCTTGTTTCTTTTCCAAGAAACAATCCAATTTTTTAATTCTTCCCCTTCCGGGGAAAATATATCCCTCCAAAGTTTCCTTTGAAAGGTCTTTTTATCATCCCCGGTTTACGTGGCTTCCGAGGGAAGAATAAATCGACTATGTAATTTATTCATTTTCGCCTTTTTCCGCGGCGACTGCGGCTTTTGCTTTTTCTGCGCGGAGTGCTTCAAGTTCCGCAAGAAGAGCATCGGTATCTGCTTTTTTATTCTTTTCGTAGATATGGCGGCGGATTACGTCATAAGCAACAAGAAGAACTATCGGAAGAACAACACAGACGATAAGACCTGTTGTGGTTTGCATGAACATGGCAACGTTTCCAGCGGCAGGAATTCTGCTTTGATAGATGCCAACAAGATCTTCTCCGGGAACAGGGAGTTTATCTTCCGTGTTGTTGTAATCACCCTTTGTTCTGAAAGCGATTTCGCCGTTTTCGGAAGTAATTTCGATTACTCTATGGGTTACGATAGTAGTTCCGTTTCCGGCGGGATCAAAAAAGGAAATTACATCGCCTACTTTAACTTCTTCCGGTTCAATGGTCTTATTGATGATAAGATCTCCGGCTTCAATTTCCGGATACATTGAATCGGTGAGAACGATAAGCGGGAAAATTCCACCGACACTTGGGACTTCGTCCTTATTGGTGAAGCTTTTTACAATAAGGATGAGGTTGATGATAAGAATAGGGACAAGAATAACGCAAAGAATTGTGCCGATAACGGTCAATATGTTGTGCGTCAACGAGGCTTTTTCTTTCTCCATTTTTATTTTTCCTCTCTTTCTGATAAAAACTTTTTCCGGAGCCTTTTTATCGGAAATCCTACAGGATTCCTTATTGTCCGCAAAGCGGACAATACAAAAGGCGCCTTTTGTTTTTATATTATATTTAATTCAAAATAGCACTTTATTATGATAAAGTCAAGATACCGCACTCCGTTTTGTTACTAAAATATAAAATTACATAGTACATTATAGCGTTTTTTCAAGTTTTATATCAAAAAATGATTTCTGTTTTTTCGGATGAAGTTCCGGTTTCCAAAAAAGAGGGACACGGTTTTGTAACGCAGAGCATTATTTATCTTACAGAATCTTTTGGAGGAAACTGCCAGTTTTCCGTTAACGAAAAAAATTTTATAATCAGGGTTGTTATATATTAAAAGAACGGCGGAAATTTCCCGCCGTTCTTTTATTACAAAGTGTTATATTTTGAAGCTATATCGCCGCGTATCAGATTTCCGAGCACGGATTCGAGCATTACTCCCTGGCGCGGGTCGCTTCCATAACTGAAAGTCGTTTTTACGCAAAGTTCGGTAAAGCTTGTGGCTTTTCCGATCGCCATCGGAAGGCTTGCTCCGCCAAGCATTGCTCCGATGAGCACCGAGGCAAAAATATCTCCGCAGCCGGGATAATGCACCGGAATATATTCGCATGGAGAATACCAGAAGGAACCCTGTTCCCCGTCATAACCGATATTTGCGATTATTCCGGTTGCAAGTTCAACTCCGGTCACAACGATCATTTTCGGACCGAGGCCATGGAGCTTTAAAAGAAGGCTGCGGGCTTCGGTAACGGTCATAGGTTCGGTGCGATAATTTTCATCAAGAAGCATTGCTGCTTCGGTAAGGTTCGGGGTAATTAAATCCGCAACCTCAACAAGCTCTTTCATTCTGTTCCGGAGGCTTTTCGTGCAGGTGCGATAGGCTTTTCCGTTATCGCCCATAACCGGATCAACAATTTTCAGTGCATCGGGATAGCTTTTGAAAAATTCGAGGCAGGAATCGACCTGTTCTTCGCTTCCGAGAAATCCGGAATATACCGCTTCAAAACCTATATCGAGATTTTTATAATGTTCAAGGGCTGGTTTTATGTAATCGGTAAGATCGCGGAAAACAACTTCTCCGAATCCACCGGTATGGGTTGAAAGAACGGCGGTTAAAACCGGGCAAACCTGGACTCCCATTGCTGAAAGAACAGGAAGTATTACGGAAACGGAACATCTTCCGAAACCGGAAAGATCATGGATTGCGGCAACTCTTGCCGGTCTTTTTTCCATAGGGGACACCTCTTTTTTAAAATTTTCTCCAATTTTTTCGCCGAAAAATTCCGGGTATCAATTTTTAAAATCCGCAGAAAATATTTTTACAAAACAAGGATTGGAGGGATTTTTTTGAACAGAACAGTTTCCGCTGTTATGAGCGGTGCGGCTGCCGCAGCAGCAATTGGAACCGCGGTTTATATGATGAACAACCGCCATTCTAACGTTAAAAAAATGCGAAAAAGCGCGGCAAAAACCGTTAAGGCTGTTGGCAGCATTGCCAACGGAATTTCGAGCATTATGCGTTAATTGAGCTCGTCGATAGTAAGTCCGTAGCTGGGAAGGAATTCTTCCACAAAAGTTTTTGCTTCCGGAAGTTCCATTTTTTCAATGGATTCCAAAATGCTTGTTTTTGCTTTTGAAAATTCCCGGTTTCCGGAATTCTCCTCCTCAACACATTTTATAAGGGCGGAAATTTTATCCGCAGCTTTGAGCAATTTAAGAAGTTCCGGATCTTCGCCCGAATGGTCAAAAAACGGTTCGTAATCCGGGCGAAGATCTTCCGGAAGCATTCCGAGAAGTTTTTTATTTGCAACAGCTTCAACTTCTTTATAAGCTTCTTTGATTTCCGGATTATAATATTTTATCGGGGTCGGCATATCACCGGTTAAAATTTCGCTGCAATCATGATACATAGCAAGCATTACAAGACGTTCGACATTGCAGTTTCCTCCAAAGCGTCGGTTTCTCAAAAGGCCGAGACAATGGGCAATAACCGCAGTATCGAGGGTATGTACCGAAAGAGATTCCTGCTGGCTGTTTTTCATAAGAGACCAGCGGAAAATATGTTTCATTCTGGAAATATATGCGTAAAATCTGCTTTCTTTCAAAATTTTTTCCTCCCGATGCAACAAAAAACTGTTTTTAAGGCACTTAATATATGGAGCGCGCGTTCCGAAAAAACTGATAACCCGCAAAGGCCACCACCAATCGGACTGATACAAAATATATTATAAGACTTTTTTCTTAAAAATAACAGTCTTTTTTTGTATCTTCCGCATCTTTGCGGGTTATTTTTCTTTTTAGCCCCTTTTAAAATAGGGCGAAAAGAGTTATACTGTATATTGGATTTTTATATTTTGAAAATTTAATTACTATATATATTTTTATGCAGAGGGAAGAAAATGTTTAAAGAAATTCAGAAAAACAATAAAAATTTACATTGGTGGGTGCTGCTTCTGGCAGCAATCTGCGGAATTATGACCGTTGGATTGGTTGTTTACCGCAACGGCGGAATTTTTACATATTACGGCGATTACAACTGCCAGCAGATTGCGTTTTATATGCATGCGCACGAACTTGTTACAAACGGACAGATCGGATGGGACTGGAACACTGACCTTGGAGTAAACTTCATAGGTTCCTATTCTTTCTATCTCCTTTTCAGCCCGTTTTTCTGGCTGACCCTTCCTTTTGATACTTCCGCAGTGCCCTATCTTATGGCTCCGCTTTTTGTTTTGAAATTTATGACCTGCGCTGTCACCGCTTATTTTTACGTTGCACGTTTTGTCAAAGACAAACGTTTTGCGGTTGTTGGCGGACTTCTCTATGCGTTCAGCGGATACTGCATCTATAACCTTTTCTTCAACCATTTTCTCGATGTTGTGGCGTTTTTCCCGCTCCTTCTGATCGGTCTTGAGATGCTTATTACCGAGGATAAACGCGGACCTTTTGCTGCGGCGGTTGCCCTTAACGCAATAGTAAACTACTGGTTTTTCATCGGCGAAGTTGTTTTTACCGTTCTCTATTTCTTCATCCGCATTACCGATAAAAACATAAGCCATAAATTCCGCGCATTCCTTTTCGTTGCAGCGGAATCCGTTATGGGTCTTCTTATTTCCGCTGTGGTTGTTCTTCCTTCAATTCTTGCAATCACCGATAACCCCAGAACCGGAGTTGATAATTTCATCAACGGCTGGAACATGTGGCTTTATTACAGCGAACAGCGTGTTCCCGCAATAATCGCAAGCTTTTTCTTCCCTCCGGATATGCCTTCCAAACAGAACATGTTCACCGGACAGGGTGCACAGTGGGCTTCCATGGCAGGATGGCTTCCGCTTTTCGGAATGAGCGGCGTTATTGCCTATGTCCGCTCGGTTAAAAACGATTGGCTCAAAAAGATGATAATCGCCTGCTGTGTTTTTGCTCTTGTTCCCGTTCTAAACTCTCTTTTTATCCTTTTCAACCATTCGTTCTATGCCCGCTGGTATTATATGTTCATTCTCATGCTTGTTGTTGCAACAGCAAAAGCACTTGAATCTTCCTGCGACAGCGAAGACGCAAACCCCATTGACCTTCGCAAAGGTCTTATTCCTTCCATCGGAATTATAGTGGGACTTATACTGATACTTTTCTTTACTCCCGTTCATTACAATGACGGAAACTGGGAAATGGGACTTCTTTATAAAGATTCCTGGTTCTTCCTCAGCGCAGGATTTGCTGTGGTCTGCATTTTCCTTGCAACACTTCTCTGGTTCCTTCGCGAAAAAAAATTCTATAAAAACCTGCTTGTTCTGATAACCGCCTGCATCTGCGGACTTTACGGTTTTGCATATATAAATCTTGGTTATACCTTTGCCGGCGACCATGAGGAAATAATCGAAGATGCAGTTGGCCTTTCCGAAGAAATGGAGCTTCCGGAAAGAGGAAGCACTTTTGCAAGAGCAGATTTCTACGAATGTTTTGAAAATATGGGAATTTACTGGAATATTCCTTCCGTCCGCTGTTTCCACAGCGTCGTAACTCCTTCCATTATGGAATTTTATCCTACTGTTGACGTTAAACGCGATGTTTCCAGCAAACCCGGATTTGAATATTACAGTCTGCGTTCGCTCCTTTCCGTAAGGTATATTTATGCGGACGCCGGAGAAGCTTCGGAAGATTCTGTACTCTGTGAAGGTTTCAGATATCTCAGCACCGAAAACGGATATCATATTTACGAAAACAAGAACTATATCCCCATGGGTTTCACTTACGACCATTATATAACCGAAGAAGATTATTACGAGATCCACGAAACCCAGAGAAGCGAAGCTCTTCTCTCCTGCCTTGTTTTAAATGAAAGCCAGGCAAAACTTTACGGACAATATCTCAGATATGAAAAAGATCCCGAAATCGGTCTTTCCTATGATGAATTTGTAAAAGCTGCCAGAGAAAGAAGAAACAACGCTTCCTATGATTTCACCTATGACCACAAAGGTTTTGTATGCAATATTCAGCTTTTCAAAGATAACCTTGTTTTCTTCTCCGTTCCTTACGAAAAAGGCTGGACCGCTTATGTTAACGGAAAAGAAACCGTTATCGAAAAAGTTGATGTTGGCTTCATGGCTGTTTTTGCTGAAAAAGGCATCAACGAAATTGTTTTTGTTTATGAAACTCCCGGTCTTAAACTCGGTGCGGTTATAAGCGCAGTTTCCGTTCTCGGTCTTATCGGTTATATTGTTTTCTTCCATTTTGATAAAAAACGCCGCGAAGATGATTATAACGTTATGACCGCATATCTTGGAGAAAAAGAAACAGACTTTTTTGAAACCGAACTTTCTCCCGATGAGGACCTTACCATTGTAAGAAACCCTGCGGATGTTCCGCCTTACCGCGAATATAAAGGTCCGGAAGAAAAAATTTATCCGGAACTTTAAAAATAATGCAACAAAAACGGAATTTTTTGGCACTAATATAATGTAAGGAGGTTTGATACCATGAAAAATTTCAGAATTTTGACTCTTATCATTGCAATTGCCCTGATTTTTACCGGATGCAGCGCTTCCGCTGAATTTGATTCCGCCTCAAAAAACGAATTTTATGACGGCGGATTTGTTCAGGATTTTTCTCCCGTTATGCCGGAAGCACCCATGGAGGCACCGGAATTTGAGGCGGAAATTGAAGAATCCGTCACCGAAGATGCCCTTCTCGACAGCAATGCTCCTTCCGCAGGTATTTCCGAAAACCAATCTTCCGCAAACCGAAAACTTATCCGCACTTTCAATCTCGATATTGAAACTCTCGATTTTGAAAAATTTGTATCCGACCTTAAAGCGGAAATTTCCTCCCTCGGCGGATATATCGAAAGTTCCAGCGTAAACGGAAATTCCTACAATTATACTTACAACCGCAACGCAAACTTTACCTGCCGCATTCCTTCGGAAAAACTTGATGAATTTGTCGGAACCATTGGCGGGCTTGGAAACATCACTTACACTTATGAGGACACCGTTGACGTCACACTTAATTACGTTGACACCGAAGCAAGGATAAAATCGCTTCAGACAGAATATGACCAACTTCTTGAACTTCTTGCCGAAGCAGAAAACATCGACACCATAATTCTTCTTCAGCAGCGTCTTACTGAAGTTCGCTATCAGCTTGAAAGTTACCAGAGCCAGCTCCGCACTTATGATAACCTTGTTGATTACAGCACCGTTCACCTCAATGTAAACGAAGTAAAACGCGTTACCGCTGCCGAACCGAAAACCATCTGGGAAAGAATTTCTGCAGATTTCGGCGACAACATCTATGATATCTGGGTGGATGCTCAGAACTTCTTCGTATGGTTTGTTACAAGCGTTCCCTATTTCATCATTTGGGCAGCCGTAATTGCCGGAATTGTTTTTGCCGTAAGATTCATTCTTAAAAAGAACCCCAGATGGCAGGAATGCAAAGCAAGAAGAAAAGCCAAAAAAGCTCAGAAACCCGTTGAAAACGAAGGAACCGAAAACACCGAAGAAAAATAAAAGGCGGTGAAAAAATGAAAAAGATTTTTTCTGTTTTTTTAATTTCCGTCTTAATGTTCTGCGGCTGCCAGAGCGAAGAACCGGATACTCTCGATGCTCCCCGTCCTATGATGTTTTATGAAAACGTTTATTGGAAGAACCCTTATATGCCTGTTTCCGAACTTCCGGAAGGTTATGAATCCGCCGGAACAGTTCCGGAAGAAATGGCTTTCAACACCGGTCTTGAAGGAATTGAATTTTTTACCAATGAAGGTTCCGGTGATTTTTACACATATCAGGAAACCGGAACTCCAATAGGCGGCAATATGGTCGATACTGAAAAACGTGCAATGCATTATATCCGGTGGGTTCCGATCGATTCCAATGAGTAAACAAAAAGCCCCGTGCTCAAAATGAGCACGGACCTTTTTTTTACATTTCTTTTCCCATATAAATTATGCCGCGGCTGCGGTGAAAACCGCGTTTTTTATAAAATTCCTCATCTTCAAGATTGGTCATCAGCACCGTTTCCCGGATTCCCATTCCTTTGAGCATTCTTTCAAATTCCGCAAGAAGTTCGGTTCCGATTCCTTTTCCTCTGAGATCGTTGCGTACACAGAATTCTTTTATATTAAAAATCACACCGTCAAAATACTGTTCTTCTTCACCCAGTATCATTCCGGTTATTCCCTCTTCGTTATACGAAACCATTCCGAAAAATCCGCCGTTGTTTATCATCTGGGAAAGACGTTTTTCCGCTGTTTTCTGAGTCCATTTATCATACCATGGATCCGAATTGAAAGTTTCCGCGTAAATCTTTGCAAGTTCCGACAGATCTTCGATTGTGATTTTTCTGTAATCCATTTTTCCACGTCCTATAATTTTGATAAAGATATTTTATCCCAATTCTTCTGCAGCGTCAATAGGCCTTTGCCATCCTTCGATATGGCATGCCACATCTGCACCTATTATCTTTTCTTCAAAAACAAAAAGCGTAACAAAGGTTTCTTCTTTTTCGGCGATGGAATAAACATATTTTTTAACTGTCTCTCCGTAATATGGTGAAAGATCGAATCCGGATTTTTTCTGAATTTCATTATATTGTAAGAGAATTTCGTCCGGTTCCTCCGGAAGCATAACATCCTCGACCGAATAAGGCTCCACAGCGATTTTAAGGCCTTTTGAAGCTATGTATCCCACTCTCTCCTCGTTTGTCGAAACATGGAGAGAAATCGATTCTGCGGTCTTTCCTTCTTTCTCTGTGCCAAAGAAGAGGATTGCAGCTATAACAAAAGCCAGAACAACGCATACTGTTCCGAGAATCTTTGTTTTTGTGGTTTTAACTGAAGCCGTAAGCAAAAAAATCATCTCCAATTCAAAATAAAAAAATCCCCGTCAATACTATGACGGGGATTTTTGGATTATTCTGAAAAATTATTCTTTTTCTTCGGTCATCCACTGTTTTGCTTCTTCGATTACAGCCTGTTTAAGACCTTCATCGCGAAGTTCTTCGTAGTGATCAAATGCAAAGGTGAAGGAACCTCTGCCCTGAGTGGAGGAACGGAGGGAGGTGGTGAAGTCATGCATTTCGCTCATAGGAACTTCTGCTTCAACTTCGGAATAGCCTTCTTCGCCTTCAACAGGGTTCATACCGAGAACACGGCCACGGCGTTTGTTTACGTCGCCGATGATATCACCGGTGTGGTCATCCGGAACAACAACTTTAAGGGAGCCGATAGGTTCAAGGATTGCGGGGCCTGCCTGAGGAATACCTGCTTTGTAAGCAAGTCTTGCTGCCATCTGGAAGGACATATCGTTGGAGTCAACAGGATGGTAGGAACCATCAACAAGTCTGCCGAGAACGCCAACCATAGGATAACCGGCAAGCATACCGGATTTGCAAGCTTCGCGGAGGCCTTTTTCTACTGCAGGGAAGAAGTTTCTCGGAACGGAACCGCCGAATACTGCTTCTTCGAATACCATTTCTTCGGATTCGGTAGGCTCGAATTCGATCCAAACATCACCATACTGGCCATGACCGCCGGACTGTTTCTTATGTTTACCCTGAACTTTAACCTTTTTGCGAATAGTTTCACGATAAGGTACACGGGGTTTTTCAAGGCCGAGTTCTACGCCGAATTTGGATTTGAGTTTGCTGCAAACTACGTCAAGATGCTGTTCGCCGAGACCTGCAAGGATCTGCTGTTTGGTTTCTGCGTTGTTTTCATAAGCAACGGTTGCATCTTCTTCCATAATTCTTGCAAGAGCACCTGCGATTTTGGAATCGTCGGTTTTGCCTTTGGGATACATTGCCATTCTGTAGCAAGCATAGGGGAATTCGGTTTTTGCGCAGGAAACTACACGTTTGGGATCGCAGAGGGTATCACCGGTTTCTGCGTCTGCAAGTTTGGTGATTGCGCAGATATCGCCAGCGCCAACGGTTTCAACGGGTTCCTGGGTTTTGCCGTGCATAATAACAAGTTTACCAAGTCTTTCGGGGTTACCGGTTCTGGAGTTGGTAACAGCGGAAGCTGCGTTGAGAACACCGGAAATAACTTTTACAAAAGAAAGTTTTCCTACGAAGGGGTCTGCAACGGTTTTGAAAACATATGCTGCAAGAGGTTCGTCTTCGGTGCAGGTAAGTTTAACTTCTTTGCCGTCAGCATCGGTTGCAACTTCGGAAGCAACTTCTTCTGCGGAGGGGAAGATTTTTTTGAATTCGTGGAGAAGCATTTCGATTCCGCGAAGGGTTACGGAGTCGCCGCAATATACGGGAGCGATGATACCTGCTGCAACGCCTTCTTCGAAGCCGCGGAAACGTTCTTCTTCGGTGAATTCTTCACCTTCGAAGAATTTTTCCATGAGTTCGTCGTCTGCTTCTGCAATTGCTTCGTTGATTGCATCTTCAAGTTCTTCGATCATAGGATCGTCAGGAGTTTCAACTTTGGTGCTCTTGCCTTTTGCATCAAAGGTAAATGCTTTTTTGGTGATAAGGTCAACGTAAACATCGCCAACAGGAATTACTGCAGGGCAAACTGCGTTGCCGAATTTTTCTTTGAGAGCTGCAAGAACTTTATTAAAGTCTGCGTTTTCAAGATCCATTTTGGAAACGTAGAAAGCTTTTGCTTTTTTCTGTGCGGTAGCAAGTTTCCATGCTTTTTCGGTACCTACGAGAACACCGGATTTTGCAGAAAGAGTGATGATAACTGCGTCTGCTGCGCGAACGCCTTCATGGAAGCCGCCTGCGAAGTCAAAGAGTCCGGGAGTGTCGATGAGGTTTACTTTAACACCGTCATACTCGAAGGGAGCTACTGCGGAGCTTACGGAAATTTTACGTTTGGTTTCTTCGGGGTCGAAGTCACAAACGGTGTTTCCTTCTGTTACGGAACCAAGTCTGTCGGTGGCGCCGGACATATAAAGAAGAGCCTCAGCAAGGCTGGTTTTGCCGTCGCCGCCGTGGCCGGCAAGTGCGATGTTTCTAATATCTTTTGCATTGTACTGTTTCAAAGTTGTTAATCCCCTTTCACAATGTGTCGTACAACGCTATTATAACAAAACTTTATTATATTTTGCAACAAAAACAGCAAAAAAAGTTACTATTTATATAGAAGTTTATTTTAAATTTCACAAATACTGTGACATTTTGCAAAAAAACTTGCAAAACTTACCTGTATTTTTATCAATACGGATAATATATAATGTTTATGAGGTGAAAAAATTTGCTTACCATGCTTAAAATTTTGAGAAAAAAGAACAGAATTACCCAACGTGACCTTGCGAATGCTTTACATATTTCACAAACTTCTGTCAGCAAATATGAAAGAGGAGAATCCGAACCCGATCTTGATATGGTTATAAAAATGGCGGATTTTTTCGGCGTTACAATTGACGAATTTGTCAGAGGTACTAAATAAAATTCAAAGATATTTCTGCCATTTTTCTCCGCAAAAAGCAGCGGGCGGAATTTCCGGCATAAAATATGCTCCAGCCTTTTGTAAAAAAGCCGCCCGCATTGCAGAAACGAGAATCCTTCCGGTGAGTGCAGGGTTATCGATTTTCATGGAAAAACACATCTTTTGATCATCAAAAATATTTTCTATAAAAACGCCATGTTTTGTATCCCGGAAAGGTTTTACAGAATCAACAAATTCAACGGAACATTCATCATGCTCGAAATAGCTGTCATTTAAGATTTCATGCTCAACCGCCGCTTTGTCAGCATTTTTCTTGAGCACCGTATAAATTTTGCGGGCATGTTTTCCTTTCCCGATTGGAACTGTTACAGAAACCGCATCCATAACACCGTTTATGGATTTTGCTGCTGCAGAATGGCCCATGCTCATTCCGGGGCCGAAATTTGTGTAAATTTCCCCTTCGGGAAAAGCCGCAAGCATCAACGTTCTTATTGCGGAATCCAGTCCCGGATCCCAGCCTGCGCCTATCACACAGGAAACATTTCCCTTTTTTGCCGAAGCAAAAAGTCTTTTTCGCATTGCGCAAAGTTCTTCATGGATATCAAAGCAATCGACCGTATAAATTCCGGATTCAAGGAGTTCCTTTTCGATTGGTTCAACAAATCTCGATGGAACTGTGATTATCGCTCCATTCGGTTTTTCCGGCAAATCAAAAATATCTTCTGCAACCGGAACATTATCGAAACCCAAAACCTTTTCCGCTTTTCTTCTTACAAATCCGCAAAGTTCCATATCAGGTGATTCAAAAACAGCTTTTGCCGCCGCAATACCCACATTCCCCGCTCCGATAACTGCAATTTTTACCATAAAAAACACCTCCGCAAAAATATACGGAGGCTTTTTTTGTTATATTACACAAATAAAAAAACGCAACCCACAAAAGCGAATTGCGTTTTTTATTTTTTCCTTATAATTATCTTTCGACAACGTATTTGTGGATTCTTTCGGGAAGATCTTCTTTTTCGCAGGAAGCGGTGAAGGTCATGGTGATGTTGGATTCATCGCAAAGTCTCTTGAGCTTGTCAGTCATTTTTGCGAATGCATCGTAATCGCGGCCGCCGATTTTGAAGGTTGCGTCAACAAAGATGTGGCTGATATCGTAGTTACCTGCGATAAGGCCGGAAAGGAATCCATAGAAGGAATTGAAATCGGTAATATCATATTCATCGATATCGATAAGACGTACGTTGTGGCTTACGTCGAAACGAAGGGTTGCACCGCGTTCGATTGCTACTACGCAGCCTTCGCTGGTTTTAACTGCTTCTTCGATGTTGTCGATGAGGTATTTGGTTTTGCCGGAGCCTTTAAGGCCAAGGATAAGTTTGATCATGGTAATGTCTCCCTCTGTTCAAATGTATTATCATTGCGCGAACGCAGTTTGACCGAAAATCAGTCGAGTTTGGCTTCGATTGCCGCTTTCATGTCTTCATATCCCGGTTTTCCGAGAAGAGCGAACATGTTCTTTTTATAGCTTTCGACGCCGGGTTGGTTGAATGGATTTACACCAAGCATATAACCCGAAACCGCACAGGCGATTTCAAAGAAATAGATTAGTTTTCCGATTTCCTTCGGGGTTCTTTCCTCGCAGGTGATAACGATATTGGGTACTCCGCCTTCGGTGTGTGCAACCAAAGTTCCGAGCCTTGCCTTTTCGTTAATCTGCTGCATGTCCATTCCGGCAAGGAAATTAAGGCCGTCGCCGTTTTCTTCATCTTCGGCAACAATAAATTTCCTCTGAGCTTTTTCAAAACGTACAACTGTTTCAAAAAGGTTTCTGGTTCCGTCCTGAACAAACTGTCCGAGAGAATGAAGATCCATTGAGAAAATTGCGGAGCAGGGGAAAATTCCTTTTCCGTCTTTTCCTTCGCTTTCGCCAAAAAGCTGTTTCCACCATTCCGCCATCTGGGTGAAGGAAGGTTCATAGCTTACGAGAAGTTCAAGCGCTTTGCCTTTTTCAAGAAGAATGTTTCTTGCTGCGGCATATTGCATTGCTTCGTTTTCAGCAAAATTCGGATTTTCATAAACTTTTTTTGCTTCCGCTGCACCGGACATAAGCTCGCTTATGTCAATTCCTGCTGCGGCAATCGGTAAAAGTCCTACCGGAGTAAGTACGGAAAATCTTCCGCCGATATCATCCGGAACGACAAAGGTTTCCCAACCTTCTTTAGCCGCAACAGCCTTAAGGGTTCCTTTGGCTTTGTCGGTGGTGCAGAAAATTCTTTCTTTTGCACCTTCTTTTCCGTATTTCTTTTCAAGAAGTTCACGGAAAAAGCGGAAAGCAATTGCCGGTTCCGTAGTGGTACCGGATTTGGAAATTACGTTAACGGAAAAATCTTTATCCTCACAAATCTCGGCAATTTCGGCCATATAATCCGGGCTGAGGTTACAGCCGGCGAAATAAATTTCAGGGCCTTCTTTG
>JAZUAX010000072.1:0-22090 GCA_045638185.1 Oscillospiraceae bacterium
AGAACGATGATGTTACCATCGGTTTTGGTGATAACAAGTTTATCGATATCCTCTTCCTGGTCATGTACGCCACCCATCATAGGTCCACCCATGATTACTGCATAGTTGGAAATGGTGGGGCAAGCTGCTTCTACGCAAGCACGAACGGAAGTTCCGAGCGGTACGGAAAGCATAACAGGATGTTTTACTTCACCTACAACGCTGAGGAATTTATCGGTTACAGGTTTGCCCTCAAAAGCATCTACGATGTTGAGAACAGTACCGACGTTGTCAACAACAGCGCCTACCATAAGCGGAATTCCTCTTTCAGGAACAGATTTACCGGTGATTTCGCAAACGATTACCTGCTCGTCACCAGCCGGGTAGAAATAGCCCATTTTGTGGAGTTTGATGTCGCTTCCGGCTTCAGCAATAGCAGCTTCGAGAGCAGCAATTTCAGTTTTGTATGCTGCTTTGAGAGCTATGTACTTTTTGTCAGCGCCGAGTTCCTTTGCAATCATGTCAACACCTTTTACAAGGTCTGCTGCTCTGGTACGCATGAGGAACTTATCGGTTTCGATAAGGGGCTCACACTCTGCTGCGTTGACAATGAAGTACTCGGATTTAGCGTTCAGTTTTACATGGGTAGGAAAACCTGCGCCGCCCGCACCGACTATACCGGCATTCTTTACGGTTTCGACTAAACTCATATGAATGCACCTCCCTGTAATTTTCTGCAATTTACGCTTTAATAAAATCCAGAAGAATATAAATTATAATACAACTTATATTCTTCTGTCATAACGCACTTAATTCATTAAGGCTGAATTATTTGCCTGCAATCTGTTTTGCAACTTCGTCTGCGCAGTTTTCCTGTTTTTTCTCGATGCCTTCGCCTTTTTCAAGACGTACGAATTCGGTGATTTTGATGGAACCGCCGAGTTCTTTTGCGGTTTTTTCAACATAACCTTTGATATCGAGGTCAGGATCTTTTACGAATTCCTGGTTCATGAGGCAGTTTTCTTTGTAATATTTACCGATTCTGCCGTCAACCATTTTTTCTTTAACTGCGTCGGGTTTGTTAGCGAGTTTTTCATCGTTGCTGATCTGAGCAAAGAGAATTTCTTTTTCATGCTCGATAACTTCTGCGGGAACGCAGTGTTCGCAGATGTAAGAGGGGTTTGCTGCAGCGATCTGCATTGCAACGTCTTTGCCGAATTCTGCAAAGCCTTCTTTGTCTGCTACATCGGTTGCGAATTTAACCATAACGCCGATGGTGCCGCCGCCGTGTACATAAGTTGCTACGTCGCCTTCGTAACGAACGAAGCGGCGTACTTTAAGGTTTTCACGGATTTTGAGCTGTCTGTCCTGAAGATGTTCGTTAACAGTTCTGCCGTCAACAACACATGCGAGGAGAGCTTCAACATCAGCAGGATCGTTGTCGATAACAGCCTGTCCTGCGAGTTTTACAAAGCTACGGAAATCTTCGTTTTTGGAAACAAAGTCAGTTTCGGAGTTAACTTCGATAGCAACGGAAACTTTTTTTGCTTCGTCGGTGAATGCGAGAACAATACCTTCTGCTGCGATTCTTCCGGATTTTTTAGCTACGGATGCAAGACCTTTTTCACGAAGGAATTCTACTGCTTTTTCCATGTCGCCATCGGTTTCCATGAGAGCTTTTTTGCAGTCAAGCATTCCGCATTCGGTCATTTCGCGGAGAGTTTTAACGTCTTGTGCGGTAAAGGGCATATTATTCTGCCTCCTCTTCAGATTCTTCAGGAAGATTCTGTTCACCCTGTCTGCCTTCGATGATAGCGTCAGCGATGGTGCCTGCGATGAGTTTTACAGCGCGGATAGCGTCATCGTTGCCGGGGATAACATAATCGACATCGTCGGGGTCACAGTTAGTGTCAACAATAGCTACGATCGGAATACCGAGTCTTTTTGCTTCAGCAACAGCGATTTTTTCTTTTCTGGAGTCAACAATGAAAAGAGCGCCGGGGAGCTCGGTCATATCTTCGATACCACCAAGGAATTTTTCAAGTTTCTCGATTTCGAGAGTAAGTTTGGTTGCTTCTTTCTTGGTAAGACGTTCGAAAGTGCCGTCTTCTTCCATTTTGCGGAGCTGCTGAAGACGAGCAATTCTTCTTCTGATGGTTTTGAAGTTGGTGAGCATACCACCGAGCCAACGAGCGTTTACCCAGTATGCGCCTGCTCTTTCAGCTTCTTCACGAACAGAATCAGCTGCCTGTTTTTTGGTTCCAACGAAAAGAACGGATTTGCCTTCTGCAGAAATTTCGTTTACGAAGGAATATGCTTCCTCGATTTTTTTAACGGTTTTCTGAAGGTCGATGATGTAGATTCCGTTTCTTTCGGTGAAGATATACGGAGCCATTTTAGGGTTCCAGCGGCGGGTCTGGTGACCAAAGTGTACACCAGCTTCAAGCAGCTGTTTCATAGATACTACGGACATTAATTTTTTCCTCCTTGTTATTACCTCCACCCCAGTCATTTCCCGGCGGCAACCGGGCACTTTTCCCGGTCAACGACCGACAGGATTGTGGGGTGTGTGTGCTTATTAGAAGACGCACTTATAGATTTACAGTCTTCCAGCCATTAGATTATAACATTAAAAGCAACTTATTGCAACCGTTTTTGCTATTTAATATAAGAAAAAATTTAAAAATTTTTTCAAAAATGATTCCTTTTCATTGTATATTTTGCCCATAAAGTCGATTTTTACCAAAATCGTGTCTTTTCCTATGGTTTCTATCTTTTCCCAACCTATCGAAAACGTCTCCGCATTTCCGAAAATTCCAAAAAATTTCGGTTTTCTTTTTATGATCAGCGCCGCTATTTTCCGGGTTTCCGTATCAAAAATAATATCTTCCGCAAAGCCGAAAGAACTCCCATCAAAGGTATTTATTATTTCTTTTTTACAAATTTCTTCAAAACCAATAAGCATAAAAACTCTCCTTTTTACAAGTATTTATATGCAGCTTTTATGCCTGTTTTGCACATCCGTGCTCAAGATTTTACCATTTTTATCTCGTGCTCAAATGAATATATTCGTGCTCAAATGTCAAAAATCAACTTTGCCAAAACTTTTTTGAACGGGGAATTTTTATGTATTACGGTAAAGTTGAAATTTGCGGAATAAACACAGCAAAGCTTCCTGTGCTCACAGAAAAAGAAAAAACAGAGCTCCTGAAACTTTCAAAAAACGGGGATAAAATCGCAAGAGAAAAAATGATAAACGGAAATTTAAGACTTGTGTTAAGCGTTGTCCAAAAATTTTCCGGTCGCGGAGAACCTCCTGACGATCTTTTTCAGGTAGGCTGCATCGGGCTTATAAAAGCCATCGACAATTTTGATCCAACCCTCGATGTGCGCTTTTCGACATATGGTGTTCCTATGATAATCGGCGAAATAAGGCGCTTTTTAAGAGATTCATGTTCCGTAAGAGTTAGCAGATCCATAAGAGATACAGCTTACAGAGCAATGCAGATAAAAGAGGATTTTATTAACAAATACGGACGTGAACCTCTTGTTGAAGAAATTGCAAAAATCATGGAGATACCGAAAGGACAGGTGGTTGTTGCCCTCGAATCGATCGTTGAACCCGTTTCTCTTTATGAACCGGTTTATTCCGATTCCGGCGATACGATTTTTGTTATGGACCAGTTAAGTGATAAAAATTCCGATGCCGGCTGGCTTGAAGAAATTGCCCTTAAAGAAGCAGTTAAAACTCTTTCTCCAAGGGAAAAACGTATCCTTGCAATGCGTTTTTTTGACGGAAGGACACAGATGGACGTTGCTTCTCAGATAGGTATAAGCCAGGCCCAGGTTTCACGTCTGGAAAAATGTGCGTTACAAAAAATCAAAAAACAGCTTTGATATTTTCTTTCTGTGTGGTAAAATAAATACATTATTTTACCACGGCGGTGATTTTTATGAGAAAACTTTTGATAACCGGTTTTGAACCTTTTGGCGGAGAAAAAATTAACCCTTCCTGGGAAGCGGTAAAACTTCTTCCGGAGAAAATCGGTGATTTTGAAATAATCAAAGCGGAAATTCCGGTAGTTTTTGAAAAAGCGGCCGAAACGGTTCTTGCAAAAGCTGAAACTATAAAACCGGATGCAATAATCTGTGTCGGCCAGGCCGGCGGAAGAACCGGCGTTACTCCGGAAATGGTTGCAATAAACCTTCGTTTTGCTTCCATTCCCGATAACGAAGGAAACCAGCCAAAAGATATTCCCTGTGTTGAAAACGGCGAAAACGCATATTTTTCAACTCTCCCGGTAAGAAAAATGGCCGCAGCAATTTCCGAAACATCCATCCCCTGCTCCGTTTCCTATTCCGCAGGAACCTACGTTTGCAACGATTTGATCTATCATATCCTTCATCATTATAAAGGAACAGACATCAGAGGATGTTTTATCCACGTTCCTTTTATTCCTGAACAAACCGCGGACAAACCCAGCATGGAACTCAAAACTATTTCAAAGGCGCTTAAAATTGCAATAGAAGCTATATAAAAAAAGTCCTGCCGTTTCCGGTAGGACTTTTTTGTTTATTATGGTTTTTTAAAATATTGGTGGGAAACTACTTTATATTTGCCTTCGTCTTCAATCAAGACGAGCATTGATTCGGATTCGTTATAAAAACTAAGTTCGCTTTCCCCATAAAGATAAACGGTGTTTCCAATTCTTTCGCCGCCGGAACAAATGAACATTCCCCAAGCCCAATCCGAGGTGAAAGTATAATAACAATCGTATTCTTCAAGATATGCAATTTCAGAGGTATCCAGATCATCCGAAGTGATTCCGGCATATTCCATCAGAACAGCATCCACTTCTTTTTTTGAAATTGAATGAACCGGAACAACCATATCCTCAAGGGTTTCGCAATTATCGAATCCCCAGGCTTCAACTTCACGAAGTTTCTGGAATTCTTCCTCTTCAACTATGCTTCCGTCGCTCGGAAAATACCATATGAACATCGGGAAGTTTATTTCCCGGACATCATCATAATATGACATAAAGAAATGGCCCCATGGGTTTTGTTCCATATTTCCTTTACCATCTGTTATGGGGTTGAGCATATCGTTAAAAAACTCAATTTCCTCATCAGATAACGGTTCGCCGTTTATTTCAGGAAGAGGTTTTACCTCCGGCTCTTCTTCCAAAACAGGCTCTTCAGTCTCTTTGATTTCTTCGCTCTGCTCCGAACTTTCCGGAATCGGTTCAGAAATACTTTCTTCCGGCTGAAGTTCTTCCGGCTCGCTGCAGGCAGCGAAACTTAAAACAAGGATCAGTATCAGCAAAAATGCAATAAGTTTTTTCACACAAAACACCTCTTTTAAAATATTTTCCAAATATATAGTGTTTGAAAAACACGGTTTTGTTGCATTTATTTTATAGAAATTCCAAATTTTAAAAAAATCCCACCGGAAACAGCAGGATTTTTTTATGCGCTTTATTTGCTTTGAACGATATAGGGCTGGATCGCGCCTGCAACTTTATAAATCGGCATAGTCTGGAGCATAACTTTTCCGGGACCGGTGATAACTGTATCCACAAGACCTTCGCCGCCGAAAAGAGCATTTTTAACGCTTCCTACCATGCGAACATCCATTTCACAGGTGGGGTCCATCAATGCAACAACGCCGGTGTCGCAAACAAGCTGTTCTCCCGCAGCAAGGGTATATTCCTTGCTGTAACCGTCGATTTCAAAGAAAGCAAGACCGGGGCCAGTAACTTTTTGCATAATAAAACCTTCGCCGCCGAAAAGGCCTGCTCCGACCTTTTTACGGAAGAAAATTTCAAGTTTTGTACCTTCGGTTGCGCAAAGGAAAGCGCGTTTCTGGCAAATTACACTTTCGCCGGGTGCAAGCTGACGGGAAATTATTCTTCCCGGAAAAGAGGAAGTGAACGCAATTTCGCCCGCTCCGTTTGCCTTATAATGGTTAAGGAAAAGGCTTTCGCCGGAGAACATTCTTCCAATGCTTCCGCCAAGACCACCATCAGCCTTCACGTTGGTTGTAATAGGGCCTCTTATCCAGGTTCTTCCGCCGGATTCACTGACAAGTCCTTCGCCCGGTTCAAGCTGAATTACCAGTGCCGGAAGAGATCCGCCTTCGATTTCATAACGCATAAAAACGCCTCCTTTTTTATTGTTTCTGACTAAATTTTAGCATTTATCACAGAAACTTACAAGAAAACTTTTTGTGAACTTTCTCAGCCGATTTTTATTGAAGAAATAAATTCATCGCAGATTTTTTCATCAAAATCCGTGTTTTCTTCGGAATCTATTCTTATATAAACGCTAACATCTGCCACATATCCATCAAACTGGAGCTGATAAAATCTTCCGTAAACAGGAACGGCATCTTCTTCATGGTCATATTTGTCAAATGCCGGATAATCAAAATGGATATAGCTTCCTTTTGAAAAATTTCCGCTTACTTCGTGATATGTATGTTCATTGATTCCGACCCAGAGAGAATGGTTTGCGAGAAAATCTTCATATGTTGTACCGGTATCTTTATACACAGCAATACTTGCGTAATGGTAATTATCCCAGGGCAATTTAAAAGTTATGCCGTAAATTTCTCCCTTTTCTTCAAGAGTTTCCGGCTTCCAACCTTCCGGGAGGGACATTGCAACGGGAACAAGTTCTTCTTTGGTTTCTTGAGAATCGTTTTTCAAAGAACAAATAATTCCGCTGAATCTTCCATCTTTTATAATATATCCGCAATTCACCTTTTCGTTTATGTCCAAAGTTTCAAGAATTTTTTCAAATTCTTCGGTAAATTCTTCGTTGTAATTTTTATTTTCAAAAAGTCTAAAGCTATAGAAATGACCTCCGTTATGTAAATCATATCTGGATTCTTCATAAAGGTTCTTTTCGTTTTTTGGGGATTTTTCCAAATATGTATATGAAATAAAAGTGAATGTGTTTTTTCCTATTCCTTTTTCTTCTGCCAAATAATCTTTATAATATTCCGCCCATTCTTCATAACTTATATCACAGCGGACCGAAAACTCGGCTATTTTCTTGCCTTCATAACAAAGATCCAAGCCCTCCAAAACCCAACCTTTTGGAAGTTCTATTTCAAAAAGATTGCTTTCTCCGCAAGTTCCAGAATATATGCAATATCCGACAGCTTTTTCGGTTTCAATTTCTTCAAAAACTTCGCTTTCGGCAGAAACAGATTCTTCTATCACTTCCGGTTCTTCAATAATTTCCGTTTTTTCCTTAGCACAAGAAGAAACCAGAACCGTAAATATCAAAGCAAAAGCAAAAATCTTTTTCATAAAATCCCACCTTTGAAAACATTCTATACCATATAAGTGTTTAAAACAAGCAAATTTGTTGCATAAAACAAAAAAATCCGCAGAAAATTCTGCGGATTTTTTCTTATTCAACTTCAAGAGTCATGAGCATATGGGGAATTCCGTCTTCAAGAAATTCTTTCGAAACCTGTTTGAAGCCAACGTTTTCGTAAAACTTTCTTGCGTAAACCTGTGCTTCAATGGTGATTTTATCCGCGCCGAATTTTTCTTTCGCAAGGCGGATCCCTTCTTTGAGAACGATAGTTCCGTAACCTTTTCTGCGTCTTGCGGAAATAACTCTTCCCAACGCGGCATCCTCAAAAGAAACACCTTTATCAAGAACACGGAGATAAGCCGCAATTCCGTCTTCATCCTGAAGCCAAACGTGATATGCGTTCTGATCCTTATCATCGATTTCCGGATAGGCACATTCCTGCTCCACAACGAAAACGTCAACACGGAGTTTTAAAATATCATAAAGTTCATAGGGCGTAAGTTCTTCGAATTTTTTTATAACAAGTTCCATTTATTCTTCCTCTGTTTCGGAAACCGGTTTAAGTTTTTCAACAATGGCGGTATCAACTCTCATTCCGTCAACAGTTTCAACAGTAAATTTATAACCGCTGTTTTCAAAAGTATCGCCAACTTCCGGAACTTTGTTGAGCTCATCCATGATCCATCCGCTGAGAGTCGCATAAGGAACTTCTTCTATATCCATTTCAAGTTCTTCGAAAAGCTCCTCCGGATCCATGCTTCCGGAAACGGTATAAACTCCTTTATTTTCGCTGATATCTTCTTCAACTTCGTCGTGTTCGTCCCAGATTTCGCCTACGAGTTCCTCAAGGATATCCTCCATGGTAACAATTCCGTAGGTGCCGCCATATTCATCGGTTACAACAGCCATGTGGCATTTGTTTTCCTGGAGAAGCTTAAGAAGTGCACCGATTTTCATGGTGGTGGGAACAAAAACAGGCTTTGTAAGCATAGTATCAGAGATATTTTCCATCTCATAGTTGTTATAAAAATCGGTGCGGTGGATAATTCCGATTATATTGTCAATGCTGTCTTCATAAACGGGCAAACGGGAATATCCGGTTTCCACAAAAACCTCGGCAACTTCTTCCTTGGTCCAATCCTTACCTACTGCTTCGATATCAACACGGGGAGTTGCAATATCCGCACAATCGTTTTCATTAAGTTCCATTGCGTTACGGATAAGTTCGCTTTCCTGTTCGCCGATGGTACCGCTTTGTTCACCTTCATCTACCATGGAAAGAAGTTCTTCTTCGGTAACGGCCTCTTCCTCCTTTGATTTTACAACAAGAGAAACAAGCTTTTTCCAAAGGGAAAAAATATAGTTGATAGGAGTAAGGATAACCGCAAGGAAATTTATGATCGGTGCGGAAAATCTTGCGAAAGCTTCCGGAGATTCCTTTGCAATACTTTTCGGAGTGATTTCGCCGAAAATGAGAACGACAACAGTGATGACCGCGGTGGAAACCGTTGCACCGATATCTCCCCCAAGAAGTTCGATAAAAAGGAGGGTTGCCATTGAAGAAAGGGCGATGTTTACTATGTTGTTGCCCACAAGAATAGTGGTAAGAAGGCGGTTATAATCATCAAGAAGTCGGATTATAAGCGCGGCGGTTCTGTCGCCGTGTTCCGCCGCAATCTTTATTTTAGTCATGTTGAGACTGTTAAAAGCGGTTTCCGTTGCGGAAAAATATGCCGACATGATGATGCAGAAAAGCATGGGGATAAGAATTCCCAAATTGTCCATTTTTTAATTGATACAACCTTTCAAAATTTATATTTAACGCAAAAAAGCACAGCCCGAGGCAACTTTTGCCCAGGCTATGCTCCGAAAATCAATTTATAAAAATACTTCGTATGTCTGCGTCGTCCATTTTTTGACCTTTCAAATATATAATACGATTATTATACACAAGCGGATGAAGATTGTCAATCATCCCATAATAACTCCGCCGCCGAGAAGTTTATCTCCGCTGTAAATAACGGCAGATTGACCCGCGGTAACGGCTCTTTGAGGTTCATCAAACAGGATAAGCGCTCTGTCATCGCGGAAATAGGTGCTTGCAAGAGCCGGGGAAGGATTATGCGCATAACGAATTTTACAGGTTACCGCTATCGGCATATCCGGGGCACCGTTAATCCAATGGAAATCCTTTACAATAACGCGTTTTTTGAAAAGAGCTTCGTTATCAACAAGAACGATTTCATTCGCTTCCGGATCAATTTTTCCCACATAAAGCGGTGCGGGAAGAGAAAGTCCCAGACCTTTTCTCTGTCCAATAGTATAGCGGCAAATGCCCTTGTGTTCACCAAGACATTTTCCGCATTCGTCAACAAATTTTCCGTGGGGCATTTCGCCTATTTTACGCTCAATATAGCCCTGTGTATCGCCATCCGGAATAAAGCAGATATCCTGGGAATCCGGTTTATTTGCAACCGGAATTCCTGCTTTCTCGGCAATTGCGCGGATTTCGTCCTTGGAAAGATCCGCAAGCGGAAAACGGAGATGAGGAATAAGTTCCTTATCAATATTATACATCATATAGCTTTGGTCTTTTGCAAGGTTTTTTGCACGAAAAATGTTTTCTCCGTCGGTTCTTGCATAATGACCGGTGGAAATAAGGTCATATCCAAGCTTTTGTGCTTCCTCAAAAAATGCCGGAAATTTTATGAATTTATTGCATCTTACGCAGGGGTTCGGAGTCCTTCCCTGTTTATATTCCTCGGTGAAGTTATCAAGAACTTCCTTCTTGAAAATTTCACGGAAATCAAAAACATAATGCGGGATTCCGAGATGATCGGCAACGGCTTTTGCGTCCTTTGCTTCATCCCAATCGTCCATAAGTCGGAAAGTTGCTCCCGCAACTTCGTAACCCTGCTCTTTCAAAAGATATGCTGCGGCCGCACTGTCAACTCCGCCGCTGAGCCCTACCATTATTTTCATCCGAGCATCCATGCAAGGGCAAAAGCAAAGGAAGGAACAATCATTGCTATAATAAGAATAATTACCATGATTCTGACAAAAAGTTTGTTCTGCATTTTTTATCCTCCGAATATTATTCCAAAATTCCGAAATCACTGAAAGGGAAAACGACAAATTTCGCTTTGCCCTTAATGCTCTCTTTAGGGATATAAGGTCTCGCCCAATATCTTGCATCAAGAGAAGCGGCACGGTTATCTCCTACGAAGAAATAGCTGTCTTCCGGAACATTGAATTCTCCTTCAAAATCAGAAAAGCTGCTTACATAAGGTTCTTCCAGAAGTTCCCCGTTAACATAAACATCTCCGGTTCCATCAAAAACAATTTTGTCGCCGGGAAGACCGATACAGCGTTTTATAAGAATTACGCCGAGCTCATAGCTGTCAAAAACAACGATGTCGCCGCGTTCCACATTATCCTTGTTGAAGGTTCTGAAAGTTACGACCTGTGCTCCGACCGGAATTGTGCTTTCCATTGAACCGGTGGGAACGCTTGCCATAAAACAAAAAGTCTGGAAAACCAGGAGCGGAATAACACAATAAAACAAAAGTGTTTTTCCCCATTCGATTATTTCTTTTTTAAGACTTTTTTTCTCTGTCTCGGAAACCGGATTTTCTAAAACCTCTTCAGTTCCGATATCAAAAATATCTTCGTCCATATATTTCCTCCGTATACGGTAAATTTCACAACCATTTATCGCTAATTATATAATTATAGCAACTCTTTTATATTTAATCAATAAAAAACTGTTAATTTTAACAATTCAGAGAATAATATAATCAAAACCGGAGGTGAAAAAATTGTTTGTTGTGTTTTTCAGAACACTTATTATATATTTTGTGATAATCGTTTGTTTAAGAGTTATGGGGAAACGCCAGCTTGGAGAACTTCAGCCTTCGGAATTTGTTATTGCCATACTGATTTCCAACATTGCCACACTTTCCATTGAAGATACCGATATTCCGCTTATCGGGGCAGTTGTTCCGATAATAACCCTTATGAGCGCAGAAGTTATACTTTCATATATTACTCTCAAAAGCGGAAAAGCTCAGACCCTTGTTACAGGAAATCCGGTTGTAATAATCCGCAACGGAAACATTGACCAGAAAAATATGCGTGACCTCAGGCTTTCCATAGAAGACCTTATGAGCCAGCTGCGGATAAGCGGTTTTTTCGATATCGAAGATGTTTCATGGGCGATAATTGAAACAAACGGCCAGCTTACGGTTTATCCTAAGGCAGAATCCCAACCACTCACCCCTAAAACTCTTGCTTTTCCGGAAAGCGCAAGTAATTTTCCACCGATGGTGCTCATAAGTGACGGGGTTCTGTGCTCAAAAACACTTTCTGCCTGTAACCTAACCGAAAAATGGCTCGAAGGCGTGCTCAAAAAGGAAGGTCTTTCTGAAAAAGATGTTTTTCTTATGACCTGCGATTCTTCCGCAAAATATTTTATTGTAAAAAAAGAAGGAGGTTAACAAAATCAAAAGGGTTGTTTTTGCTTTTATTCTTTTTGCCGTGCTCATTATTTTTAATTTTTACTGCCTGAACTATATAAAAAGCATAAAAACAGAAGCCATTGAAAAGCTTGATTTTCTTTACGGAGCAATAATTTCCGATACCTCCGAAAAAAGCGCTTTGGAATGCGAAAAATTCGAGGAATATTGGTTTTCAAAGCAGCATGTTCTTTGCTTTCTGGTTCGTCACGATCTTCTTGACAAAGCAACTGTTTCTGTTTCCGGGTTTGCTCCCCTTGCAAAATTCAGCAAAACCGGTGAACTTGCTTCGGAAATAAGGCGCTGCCGATTTTTAATTGAAGAAATATGGGATTCCGAACGGCCGCTTTTCCGGAATATTTTTTGATATAAAAAAATCCGTGCTCAATATGAACACGGATTTTACTTATTGCATAACAGTAATGGTTATTTTGGCTTCGTTTGTTCCTATGGATTCCTCGGTGTTGGGGTCAAAACCCTCAAAAACAGCTTTTGCCTCATAAGTTCCGATTGCGGGAATAACATCAAGAACATCTTCATATATATGCTGATTGGGTTTCAAATATCCGGTTTCGTAAACAAGTTCATCTTCCACGAAAATTTTAACTTTCATAAGGCAGATATTTTTTCCGGAATTTTCAATTTTAAAATTTCCTTTTCCGTCGGTGCTTTCAACAGTTATTTCGCCTGCTATTTTGTAGGAAAGTTTTCCAAAACCGTTTTTTTCACCTTCGTAATAAGTTCCGTCGAGCATTCCGTTTTTTGCGGCGCTGTCGGAAGTTATCCATGGAAATTGATCTTCTTTTTCAACCGCTTCGCCGCCGAAAACAAAAAATCCTGCCGCAGCAAAAGCCGCAATTACAATTATAAGAATTACAGACGCCGCAAACGTTTTTATATTATTTTCTCTGTTATTTATCAAAAAGATTCCCTCCCAAAGGAAAATACTTTATATAGTATAACAGATATTTTGAGTTTTTCAATAATTTTTATTATTTCTTATATATTGAAGATTATAAGATTATGTGATAGAATATTATTATCAATATACACAAATATTGTTTTACTGCAAAAACACTTTGTGGAAATCGACAGAATAAATACATATAAACAGGGGGCAATTTTTATGAGCGAACTCATCGGCGCATGTCTTATCGGACAATCCGGCGGTCCTACAGCAGTTATCAACTCCAGCGCATACGGCGTTATCAAAACAGCACTCAGTAAAAAATGTATTACAAAAGTCCTTGCTGCACAGCACGGAATCCGCGGTGTGCTTGATGACAACATTATCGATATGGGTAAAGAAGATTCTGAAACCCTTGAACTTATGCTCACAACCCCCGCTTCCCTTATCAGAAGCTGCCGTTATAAACTTAAGGATTTCCGTGAGGACGACACCGACTATAAACGCATTCTCGAAATCTTCAAAAAATATAACATCCGTTATTTCTTCTATAACGGCGGAAACGACAGTATGGATACCTGCAATAAGATTTCCGAATATATGGAAACCCAGGATTACGAATGCCGCATAATCGGTGTTCCGAAAACAATCGATAACGACCTTTTCGGAACAGACCATTGCCCCGGTTTCGGTTCTTCCGCAAAATATATCGCCCTTTCTGTTGCAGAAATTATCAAAGACGTTCATGTTTATGACCGTGATGCAATCGTTGTAATCGAAGTTATGGGACGCCACGCAGGTTGGCTTGCCGGAGCTGCCGCACTTTCCAAAATCTGCTGTGAAGGCCCCGCTTTCGTATATCTTCCCGAAGTTCCTTTCGACATGGATCAGTTCTTTGAAGATCTTGACGAATTCCATAAACATCACAAACGCATTGTTCTTGTTTTCTCCGAAGGTATTAAAGATAAACATGGCAAATTCATCAGCGAATACGGAATCAACGACCTCAACATCATCGATGAATTCGGTCATTCCCAGCTTGGCGGTCTTGCCGCAACCATGTCCAATATAATCCGTGCCAAAACCGGTTCCAAAGTTCGTGGAATCGAACTTTCTCTCCTTCAGAGATGCGCAAGCCATGCTGCTTCCAAAACCGACCGTGACGAAGCTGCAATGGCAGGTGCTTTTGCCGTTGAAGCTGCTGTTTCCGGAGAAACCGGAAAAATGGTTGGTTTCCGCCGCGACACAAAATATGGCATTTACAAATGCACTCCTGTTCTTATTGATCTTAAAGACGTTGCAAACCAGGAAAAATGTGTTCCGCGCGAATGGATCAACGAAGAAGGAAACAACGTTACCGATGAATTTATCGAATACGTTGTTCCGCTTATTCAGGGCGAACTTGAAACTCCTTATGAACACGGAATGCCCAAATATGCAAGACTCAAACGTATTCCCGCAGAACCTGTTAACGAATAATCATAAACAAAAAAACTCCCCGAATTTTCGGGGAGTTTTTTATTTATGCTATAGCTTTTTTGATTTCTTCTTCGGTTTTTCCGTTTACGTCATTACTAACTATTCTGTATGCTGCCGCAGCTATCGGAACACCAAGAAGCATTCCGAGAATTCCCGCAACTCCGCCGCCTATTGTTACAGCCGTCAGAACCCAGATTGCCGGAAGGCCCATTGATGAACCAACAACTTTCGGATAAATGATATTTCCTTCAAGCTGCTGGAGAACAACAAGGAAAACGACAAAAATCAATGCCTGAATAGGGTTTACCATAAGAATCATAAATGCTCCGACGCCGCCTCCGATAAAAGCACCGGCAACAGGAATAAGCGCTGTGAAAGCCACAAGGGCCCCCACCATTGTTGCATAAGGCAGACCGAGTATCATCATTCCGAGAGAGCAAAGTCCTCCGAGAATAACCGCTTCGGTGCACTGGCCAACAATATATTTTCTGAAACAATCGTTAAGTGTTACAAGCACATATCTGAGCTTTTCGTACCAGCTTTGTCTGAGATATTTTTTCGCAAGTTTATCTGCCTGTTTTCCAAGCTTTTCTTTGCCAAGAAGGATATATATCGCAAAGATAATGCTCAGGAATGCGGTTACAATTCCGCCGAGAACAGTGGAAACAGTGGAAATCACAACATCCATAACGCTTCCCAATCCGGAAGTTACCGCTTTTGCTATTTTTTCAATCTGGGAGTTCCAATCGATTGAAACAAGCATATCTATAATATCCTGAGGAACATATTCCAGCTTTTCAAGCTGTTTTACAAGCCAATCCACCGCATCCGGAATATAATCCACAACAAGCATTATTGCCGAAATAAATTCCGGAAGAACAAGCCAGATTATAAGCCCGATTACCGCCGCAAGAGTTATAAAAGCGATTATCATGCAAAGCGGTCTTTTTATTTTAATCAGACCAACTTTTTTTGCTTTTGCAAAAAATTTCCGCTCATAAAAACTCATGAGCAGATTTACTGCATAGGCTATTCCGGCACCGATAAAAAGCGGTGCTGCTGCGCCAAAAACAAGACCTATAAATTTTGCAAAATTTTCCCAATATGTTATTGCAAGAAAAAGCGCAAAAACACAGGCAGTAATTTTCACGCAGGTTTTCAATTCAATTTTCATTTTGGTTCTCCTTTCAGCTTTGCTTCGTGACCGAGGAGCCATTCTTTTGTTTTTGTTCCGCAGGCAAAACCGGTTAATTTCCCGTTTTTGCCGATAACTCTGTGGCATGGAATAATTATTGCAATCGGATTTTTGTTGCAGGCGGAGCCAACCGCTCTTCCCGCTTTCGGGTTTCCTATTCCGCTTGCGATTTCGCCATAAGTTTTTGTTTCTCCGAAAGGGATTTTTTCAAGCTCTTTCCAGACCGACTTTTGAAAATCAGTTCCGGAAAATTCATATTCCAGTTCAAAAAATTTTCTTTCTCCGGAAAAATATTCCGAAAGCTGTTTTTCAGCTTTCAAAAGAACTTTTTCCGTTATAACCGAATCCGCCTTTTCCTTTGTTTTAAGGTCAAGGCGGATTATTTTTTCATTTTCAGCAAAAACCGCAATTTTTCCGATCGGAGAATCGATTACTGTTTTATTCATTTGAGTTCGACAATTGTTACGCCGGTTTCTCCTTCGCCGTAAACGCCGAGACGGAAGGTCCGGACGGCTTTGTTCTTTTTAAGAGCCTGGTGAACAGCGGCACGAAGAACCCCCGTTCCTTTTCCGTGAATTATGGAAACGGTGTTGAGATTAAGGAGAACACATTCGTCGATAAAACGATCCATTTCAAGAAGCCCCTGTTCAACGTCCATTCCGCGAAGGTCAACTTCGGAAGCGGCTTTTCTTCTGGAAGCACTTTCGATATTTTTGGTAACGGAACCGCCTCCGAGGGTGTTCTTTTTGGCTTTGTTGTTTTCAATAAGGCGAAGTTCGGAAATATGGACTTTGGATTTGACAATTCCCGTCTGAACAAGGCAATAGCCCGCTCCGTCCGGAAGACCGACCAAAGTTCCGTCTTTACTCATTCCATTGATTCTAACGGTATCGCCGCGGACAAGATTTCTCGGAAGTCGGTAACCGCTGTCTTTTGCGGCAATGGGGTCTGCGATATCCTGAATTCTTGCGATTCCGGTTTTCATCTGTGCTCTTGCCCTTGCGGCCATATCTGCAGAAGATTCCGCTTCGGCAGCTTTTTTGGTTTCGACAATTTCGTCGATAAGTTTCTGGGATTCAGCACGAACCTGTTCGACAAGGCGTTTTGCGGAAAGTCTTGCGGCTTCAAGCTCCTTTTCCCTGTTGCGTTCCATTTCCTCTTTTTCTTTTGCAATTTCAAGGCGGATTCGCTCGGTTTCCTTGCGGTAGCTTTCAGCTTTTTCGTGCTCTTTTTCAAGCTGCTGGCGGCTTTCCTCAAGTTTTTCGACAACGTCCTCAAAGTTTGCATTTTCCGCGGAAACAAGTTCCCTTGCTCTGTCAACAATGCTGATATCCATTCCGAGACGTTCGGTTATTGCGAACGCGTTGGATTTTCCGGGAACACCGACAAGAAGTCGATATGTCGGAGAAAGGGTTTCAACGTTGAATTCGCAGCATGCGTTTTCAACTCTCGGGGTCTGGAGAGCATACATCTTGATTTCCGCATAGTGGGTAGTTGCCGCAACCTTTGCACCATAGAGTTTAAGGCGTTCGATTATTGCAACCGCAAGAGCGGCACCTTCGATAGGGTCGGTTCCCGCTCCGAGCTCATCCAGAAGCACCAGGCTTCTGTCGTCGGTTTGTTCAAGAATTTTTATGGTGTTATTGATGTGGGAAGAGAAAGTGGAAAGGCTTTGTTCAATGCTCTGTTCGTCGCCAATATCCGCAAAAACGTTTTCGAAAACGGAAACGGAGGAACTTTCCCCTGCCGGGATCATCATTCCGCACATTGCCATAAGGGTAAGAAGTCCGATGGTCTTAAGTGCAACGGTTTTACCGCCGGTGTTCGGACCGGTTATTACGAGAACATCATAATCATATCCGAGAGCTATATCTATCGGAACGATTTTGTTTTTATCGATAAGGGGATGTCTTGCTTTTGAAAGGCGGACTTTTCCGTCGTCGGAAAGGTTCGGAACACTGGCATTCATTTTGGAAGCAAGACGTGCCTTTGCGAAATAAAGGTCCAGTTCAACAATTGCGGCATAGTCTTCAATAAAAGAATCCGCATGGTTTCCTATATCGCAGGAAAGTTCATAGAGAATTCTCTGAATCTCCTGCTGTTCTTTTGCTTTAAGAACACGTGTTTCGTTATTTTCGTCAACAACACCCGCAGGCTCGATAAAAATTGTTGCGCCGGAACCGGAGGTATCGTGAACCATACCTTTGATTTCGTTTCTGTATTCCGCTTTTACCGGAACACAGTATCTTCCGTCACGCATGGTTACTATCGGTTCCTGAAGATATTTTGAATAGGTGTTGGAATGTATAAGTCGATCCAGCTGTTCCTTGACTTTGCTCTGGGAATTGCGGATCTTTCTTCTAATATCAGCAAGGGTGGGGCTTGCGGTATCGCTAACCTCGTCTTCGGAAACAACGGTAAAACCGATTTTATCTTCAAGGCGCTGATTCGGCATAAGACATTCGAAAAATTCATCAAGCGAAGTTGCTTTTTCGCCTTCGTAATTGCTTCGGAAATCTTTCATTTCGCGGAGAGCTTTAAGGAATCTTTCGATATCGATAAATTCAGGAAGAGAAAGGGTCGCGCCCATTTTTGCTCTTCTTAAAGAACCTGTAACGTTTTTTACTCCGTGGAGAGAAGGCGCACCAAATCTTGCGGAAAGCATGAATGCATCCGCAGTTCTGTCCATAAGGCGCTTCGCTTCACGGAGAGTTGTTTTCGGTTCGGTTTTAAGGGCAAGGTTCCGGCTGTCTTCACAACCGGTGCAATCCGCAAGCATTGCAAAGATCTTATCAAGTTCCAATGCCCTGTGGTGTCTGTTTTCGGTCATATTTTTACCTCTGAAGTTTACTTCAAATCATAATCAGAATGAACGTATTGAATTCAGAAATTCAAGAGTTGGATAAACTTTGTCCATTTGTTCGATAACATATTTTTCCGCCATATTTGAAAGTTCAATAAGCGAATTTTCGCCTATTCGGAAAGAAAAAAGCTGCTGAACCGGCGCATAGATAATGTGTCTCGCTGCAAGAAAAGCGGCTTTTGAAAGCAAAACTTCACCGTTTGCTCCATTGGGACGGCAATCGGTGCAGGTTGCGCTTCCGCTTTTTGTATCAAACCAATATGCTCCTTTTTCAAATTCACCGCATTCGCTGCAGGCAATCAGATCCGGTGCATAACCTATAAGGCTCATCAGGCGAAGTTCAAAAATCGCCTTGAGCATTGTGGGATTGACTTTTTTGTTTTCCAGCATATGTAAAGTGTTGAGGAGAAGACGAAGAATTTCTTTTGAATCCTCCTCCGGGTTTGCGGCACTTAAACAAAGTTCGCAGAAATAGCTTGCATAGGCAAGGCTATCCAAATCTTTTCGGATTCCGAAAAAAAGCCTTTCGCTTTCGGCGGAATCCACGGTATATTTTTCACGGTTTTTAAAAAAAACAAATTCGCCGTAACAAAGCATTGAAGAAATTGTTGAAAGAGCACTTTTCATTCTTTTTGCTCCGGAAGCATAGGCATAGATAACTCCCCTGTCTTCCGTAAGGACGACAAGAAGCTTATCGTTTTCGTTATAATCCTGAACTTTAAGGACGATGCCTTTGGTCTTGATTTGCATAACCTATACCGCCGTTCACGGAAAAATGAAGTTTTTTAAAATCCGAACTTTCTTCCGGCTTTCCCACATCTTCAGGAAGGGAGGGTTTGATTTCGCCGCTGTTGATTTTTTCGTTAATCACATTTGCGTTTGAAAGTTTATAGTTCAGATAATCACTTATTTTCCCTGTTTTTTCAAAATCTTTCCAACTTTTTTCATTCATAGCTTTTACCCCACATCAAAGTTTTTTCATAATCATTTTATGATTTTTGAAAAACAATATGTGAGGTAAAAATTGTTTTTATTGTTCGCTGAAACCGAAGTTGCGCAAAAGTCCGTCGCGGTTTCTCCAATCTTCTTTGACCTTTACCCAAAGCTGAAGGTTTGCTTTACAGCCAAGGAAGCGTTCGATGCTCATTCTGGATTCGCTGCCGATTTTTTTGAGCATTGCGCCTTTTTTGCCGATGATGATGCCTTTGTGGCTGTCGCGTTCGCAATAGATAATTGCGTCGATATCGACCATATCTTTTCCTTCGCGTTCCTTCATGGATTCGATGGAAACAGCAATTCCGTGGGGAACTTCGTCCTCAAGATCTATAAGCATTCTTTCACGGATAAGTTCGGCTACAATTGCTCTTTCGGGCTGATCGGTGATGGAATCATCTGCAAAATAATGGGGGCCTTCTTCGGCATATTTTTCGAGTTCATCGGTAAGAATATTGATTCCGTCTTTTTTAAGTGCGGAAATCGGAATTACCTCATCGAAATTATATTCTTTGGAAAGCATTGCGATTTTCGCAAGCATTTCTTCTTTATTTTCAAGAGTATCGATTTTGTTGATGCAAAGGATTGCCGGAAGGCGGAGAGCTTTGAAGCGTTCAATAAGATCTCTTTCGGGCTGGGTAATTTCGCCTTTGGGTTCAACAACAAGAATTGCGATATCAACGTCCGCAACAGAATCGCCGACCTGTTTTACCATGAAGTCCGCAAGTTTGGTTTTGGGTTTATGAAGACCGGGAGTATCGATGAACACAAACTGGGTAAGGCCTTTGGTAAGGATACCGGTAATTCTTGTTCTTGTGGTCTGTGGTTTTGCGGAAACTGCCGCAACTTTTTCGCCGATCAAGGCATTGAGAAGAGAACTTTTTCCGACGTTCGGTCTTCCTACGATTGCTACAAAAGCGGATTTGGTTTCAAAATTTTTATTATTCATTGACATAACTTGCGTCACGCTGAAGGCCAAGCTTCGCGAGGACGGTTTCCTCCCTTTCTCTCATATGTACCTGTTCCATGCCTCCGTTGACATGGTCATAACCAAGAAGATGCAGAACGGAATGGACGGTAAGATAAGCAACTTCACGCTGGAGAGTGTGTCCGTAAAGTTCCGCCTGCTGCTCCGCTTTCTGGAGCGAAATTACAATATCACCAAGAAGCAATGCTCCGCTTTCGGGGTTACGGTCATAAATTCCGTCTTCTCCAAGGGGAAATGAAATTACGTCTGTAACAGCATCAACATTTCTGAATTCTGCGTTTATCTCTTTTATTTCTTCGTTGGAAACAAAGCTTATGCTGATTTCGCCGGGCTCGGTAAAGCCTTCGGTGCGAAGGGTCGCTTCACAGCAACGGCGCATAAGAAGTCTTATTCCAGTAGGTATTTTAATGTCTTTCTGCCTGTTTGAAATGAAAACTTTTGCGATTGCCATTTTCTTTTTCTGTCCTTTCGTAATATTTTTCGTACGCCTTTATGATATTCTGAACAAGTCTGTGGCGCACAACGTCTTTTTCAGTGAATTTTATAAGTGAAATATCTTCAACATCTTTAAGAACTTTTACAGCTTCAACAAGACCGCTTTTTTTGATGGACGGAAGATCTATCTGGGTTGCGTCACCGTTGATTACGGCTTTTGAGTTGAAACCGAGCCTTGTAAGGAACATTTTCATCTGTTCCGGAGTTGTGTTCTGAGCTTCGTCAAGGATTATGAAAGAATCATCAAGTGTGCGTCCGCGCATATATGCAAGCGGAGCAACTTCGATGTTTCCGCGCTCAACAAAACGTTGATAGTTTTCCGCTCCAAGCATTTCAAAAAGCGCATCGTAAAGCGGACGGAGATAAGGGTCAACTTTATTCTGAAGATCGCCCGGAAGAAAACCGAGCTTTTCGCCTGCTTCAACCGCCGGGCGTGTAAGGATGATTCTGTTGACCTCCTGGTTGCGGAAGGCTTTTACTGCCATTGCAACCGCAAGATAAGTTTTGCCGGTTCCCGCAGGGCCGACGCCAATCGTAATTGTTGTGTTTTTAATTGCTTCGATATATGCCTTCTGGCCAAGAGTTTTTGCCTTGACCGGTCTGCCTTTTGAAGTAATGCAGATAACGTCGCTGCTGATTTTGTTGATTTGGTCTTCGTTGCCTTCGTTTACAAGATCCATAACATAGTGGATATTCTGGTCGTTAAGTTCTTCTCCTCTGCTGATGAGGGAAAGAAGGCTTTGGACAGCCTTTCCCGCAAGGGAAACTTTTTCCGGATCACCGGAAATTTTGATCTGTGTTCCGCGGCAAAGAATTCCTACTCCGTAGGCTTTTTCTATTTCCTTTATATTTTCATCAAAACTGCCGAAAAGTGCGACAGCATTTTCCATTCTTTCAATATCAACTAACTGTTCCGTAACGCTTTCTCCTTTTGAATAGCATTTAAAAATAAACAAAATTTCACAAATATATAGTATAACAGAAATTATATATAAAATAAAGGGAATTTCTGCTTTTTTTGATTTATTTTCACTGCAAACATATTATTGGCATAAACTGATTATATATTGACTTTCGGAGGTAATTTTATGCCGACCATATATCTCAGCCCATCGACCCAGGAAGCTAACACCTATGTCACCGGCGGTTCGGAAGAATATTGGATGAATCTTCTCGCGGATGAGCTTGAACCATGGCTTATTTCAAGCGGGATACGTTTCAGCCGGAACACTCCGCAGATGACCGCCGGTTCCTCAATCCGTGCTTCCAACGCGGGAAATTATGATTTCCATCTTGCTCTGCATTCCAACGCCGCCCCGGAAGGAAGATACGGCGAATTTCAGGG
>JAZUAX010000073.1:0-32509 GCA_045638185.1 Oscillospiraceae bacterium
TTTGCTTTCCCGCAAGCTTCGCAGTTTCAATACCCTCTTTTGTTCTTTGGTGCAAGTCCTCTACTTCTTTCTCAGCCTGGTCAAATGCTAATCTAATCTGTTCTTTTGCTAATGCAAGTAAATACTTATTGATACCCTCTAAGATAAAATCAACATTGGTATTTGTCATTGATACAAGTCCTGTAAGGCTTTTCTTGTATGTATCTGTGTTAATGTGAGGCTCTTTAAGAAATACAAGATTGATACCCCTATTGTAAAGTTCTTCGTAGGTATTAAATCCATCCTCTGCATTTCTGCTCATTCGGCTAACACTATCAAAAATAATTGTATCTCCGCTCTTGGCTTTCTTATAAAGCTTATTCCATTCTGGTCTATCAATCTTTGTTCCTGTAAAGGCTTCTTCAATAATTACCGCTTCGGGGTAAGCCTCTTTGATATTTCTAATCTGTCTTTCAATACTCTGCTTCTTTTGACTTATTCTACAGTAACCATACATACACATTGCTATTATCTCCTTTATTAGTAGTTATATTGCCGTTCGTCATTATTGCTACTAATAATATACTACAAATTACTATCAATGTCAATACTTTTGACTACTTTTTATTGCAAGGTCAAAATGACTACTAATAAGTCAAAGAAAAAGGGAAAGCCTTGCTTTCCCTTTAATCTATCTATTACCAGTTCTTGAGGCGTTCAGTAGGTGCAACTTTCTTTTCCTTAGCCACAGGGAGCAGTTCGGGAGCATACTTCTCACAGAACTTTCTAACTGCATTAAGATGGTTATACTTTTCTACTGCGTTGCCGTCCTTGTCTTGGAAAGCTACTGCCTTAAACCACGCCTTGTCATTAGGGTAATTTGCTTCAATGAAATCAAGCATTTCATCAAGAGTAATCTTCTTATAGTCTGTTGCTTCAAACTTAACTGCCATTGTTATTGCCGCCTTTCTTTATCTATTGGTTTTTGCTTACACTAATGATACATCTGCTAATTCAATAAGTCAAGTAATAAAAAAGAACAGTTGCTTGTAAAAAGCAACTGTTCGATAAATTGGAATTGGTTAGTCTTAATTCAACAGCAAAAATGCAATATTGACTACAATGCCAACACACGAAAAGATAAGACCAAGACTATAAACTATTCCATACACTACTTTGTTCCCGAGTTCCCCTAAAGCAATTTTAAGTGTAGGCACATTTTGAAATCTATTGCATAGCAATGCCCATACTAATAAACATAATAATGTTGATGCTGTACTAATCAAAACTGCTTGATATGTAGGTAAAAATCCATTAGCTGTTCCAGCACTATCCCAATGAACTGCTATTGTAGAGGGAAGTGCAACCAAGCACACAATATCAAGGATGATTGTTATGATTAGAATAGCAATAGATAACTTTTTTCTATGCTCCATACAATCACACTCCTTTGTCAAATTGGAATTGGCTTACTCTGCTCCTTCAATGACCACTATTTTTTCAATTCCATTCGGAGAGGGGGGAGCCTCTTCTGTCATACTTCCATTATAAGTAATTTCAACGATGTTTCCTACTTCTGGTTCGGGCGAGCTTAACATATTTTGAATTACCACACTAACAACCTCACAATACTCTGCTTCTGAATAACCTTGTAAAGGTTCTACCAGCATTGTACCGTCGTTAATCTCAATAATTTTCCCTTGAAACACAGTATTTACATCATTTTCATTGTCTTGTGCTTTATTGCAACCAACTAAACCAACCACACAAACCAATGCTAAAATAAATGCTATTAACTTTTTCATACAATCACACTCCTTTGTCAAATTAGAATTTGCTTTACTCTGCTGGTGCTAAAGGCGTGCCACAAATAAGTTCGCAACTTTCAATAATTCCAGTATCGTTGTATGTAATAAAAAGCAACATACTTTCATCAAGTTGCCATACATCTTCTTTGTCATCGCTCTCAACAGGTTCACCCCAAGCTTCTCTAATATCTTTAATATTTTTACCTGTTAGAGCATCATTGACTTCACTATACTTCATTTGTGATGCGTCACTAATTGTTGGAATTATATCCTTGGTCTGTTCAGCTTCAAACACCCACCATTTACCATTTATTACAATTTCAACAGTTCCCTCTTCTCCATAACGATAGGAATACCCTGTTCCGAAATTGGACTGGTCGTTTTGGGTGGGGATTTCACTTCTATCAACTTCCGAGGTTATTTTACCATCTATGACATCAGAGGTTAGAAGTTCGCCTTTGCTTTTTTCTGTTTCCAAGTAAATCTTTCCATCAACCATCACCATTGGTCTTCGGTCACCACCAACAATTGCTTCATCCGATGCAGTAGATTTATTGCAACCTACCAAAGAGAGTACACAAATCAATGCTAACACTAATGCAATCAACTTTTTCATACAATCACACTCCTTTGTCAAATTCAAGTTTGTCTAACTGTTCCTACAATCATTATAAGGGATTTACTTGCAGACTTCAAGTGCTATTCGCGGCGGAAGCGGGTGTTTTCTTATTCTTCCTCTGTGTCCTCTTGTTCTTCTTCAAGCTTATAGTAATCAGTATTGTCATTGAATGTGTCTTTTAACTTAACACTTGCAAGAGTAAGGGCATCTGCATTTGCATCACCATAGGTATCTAAGGTCATTGCTCTGCTTGCGTGTCCCATCATAAGTGCCAAGCTTGCAATATCCATTCCCGCACGAATACCAACAGTTGCAAAGTTGTGTCTTAGCCCGTGCGGCACAATCTTTTTACCATAGGCATCTACTAAGCTATTTCTTTCTACAAACTCACTAAACAGGCGGTTATACTGTTGAGGTCGCATAAACTCCTCTTTATCACCAATTACATACCAACTATCGAGCGGGTTAATCAATACCTTTCTTTGCTTCAATGCTTCTTCTAACTGTGGTAACATAGGGAATGTTCTATTAGAACTCTTGTTTTTAGGGTTCTTTGTGTAATCTCCATCTTTTCCACTACTTACGCCGACAGCAGACCTAACTGTAATTGTATGCTTATAAAAGTCAATATCATTCCATCGTAAGCCGCAAATCTCACCACGCCTTAATCCTGCATAGAAAGCCAATAGTATTCCTACATACATCGGGTCTTGTGGTTCAAAATCCAAATATACAGCGGATAAAACATTGTCCATTTGGTCATTGTTCAAGTGCGTTACTTTTGCTTCTCCCTTTTTAGGCATCTTTACACCTTTGAATGGGTCTTTTAATAGTTCTCCATTGTTATAGAAGTAATTATAGACTTTCTTCAATCGTGCATAAGTGGTATGTATTGTATTCTGTGATAAACCCGCTTGATACAACTTAGTAAGCCAACTACTTAATACTGTCTTATCAACTGTTGCAAAAATATAGTCACCCAAGTAATGCTTAATATACTTGCTATAGGAATACAAGCTATTGCTATAGGTGCTTCTTTCTATCTCTCCTGTAGATACTTGGTGTTGTAGATATTCCTTATAAACTTCATCAACTGTCTTTGCCTTTCCTGCATTTGGCATTAAATCAGCTTCGGCATTAAGTTTGTCAAACCATTCCCTTGCCATTCTTTTTGCTTCTCTTACGCCTTTTGCTTCGGGCAACATTTTACTTACTTCTTTCCACTTGCCATAAACATCCTTGTATTTGGCTCTTGCTTGCCAAGGTTTGCCTTTTCGGTTTTCCAACTGCTTAACATAGTATGTGGTATATTTCATTGCCTACGCCCCCTTGCTTAGATTGTTCAGCATTTCATACCACAAATGTACCGCAGATGTTCAGCAAAGTCAAGATTGAATTGTAAAAAGCAAGACCCCGAAAAGCCTTGATTTACAAGGGTTTTCGGGGTCTTTGTTCTTGTCAAAAGGTGCGGGATTTATTCCCACTCGATGGTGCCGATAGGCTTGGGAGTAAGGTCATAAAGAACACGGTTGATGCCTTCAACTTCGTGGGTGATTCTGTCGGTAACTTTATGAAGAACAGCATAGGGGATTTCTTCAATGGTTGCGGACATTGCATCTTTGGTGTTGACTGCGCGGATAATTGCAGGCCAGCCTTCATAACGGCTTTCGTCTTTTACGCCAACGCTTTTGATATCCGGAACAACGATGAAATACTGCCATACTTTTTCATCAAGACCGTTGTTTGCAAATTCTTCGCGGAGAATTGCGTCTGCTTCGCGGAGAGCGGCAAGACGGTCACGGGTGATTGCACCGAGGCAGCGAACGCCAAGGCCGGGACCCGGGAACGGCTGACGGTAAACCATGGCATGGGGGAGGCCAAGAGCTTCGCCAACTACGCGGACTTCATCTTTAAAGAGAAGTTTGATAGGTTCAACAAGTTCAAAATTAAGGTCTTCGGGAAGGCCGCCGACGTTGTGGTGGCTCTTAACTGCTTTTTTGCCTTCTGCGGCTTTGATGGATTCAAGGATATCAGGATAGATAGTTCCCTGTGCGAGGAATTCAACGCCTTCGAGTTTGCGTGCTTGGTCAGCAAAAACTTCGATGAATTCTTTGCCGATGATTTTTCTCTTTCTTTCGGGTTCAGAAACGCCGGCAAGAAGATCGAGGAAACGGTCGGTTGCGTCAACATAGATGAGGTTTGCATCAAGCTGGTTTCTGAAAACTTCGATTACGTTTTCAGATTCGTTTTTGCGCATAAGGCCGTGGTTAACGTGAACACAAACAAGCTGTTTGCCGATTGCTTTGATGAGGAGAGCGGCAACAACGGAAGAATCAACACCGCCGGAAAGAGCAAGAAGAACTTTTTTGTCGCCAACCTGTTTCTGGATTTCGGCAACCTGTTCTTCAATGAATTTTTCAGCAAGTTCGGGGGTGGTGATACGTTCCATATTTTCGGGACGAACGCTGGGCATGGAAATTCCTCCTATATAAAATAAAGATTTTAGAGATTCCTAATAGATTTATTATACTCACAAAAAAAAGGTTTCGCAATATTTTTTATAAAAAAACAAAAGATTTTCTTTGGTCATCTTGACAGAATTTTGCATAATATGATTTAATTTTTATGGAAACATAAATTTTTTCGGGGAGGAGAAAACAGATGAAACCCAAAAAGATAATTTATTTTGTATTGATGCTTCTTCCGCTTCTGATAACCGTTGCTGTTCTTCCGTTCCTTCCGGAACAGATCCCGGCACACTATAATTTTGCCGGGGAGATTGACCGTTGGGGCAGCAAATACGAAACTTTGATTTTTCCGTTTACAACGATCGGGATGGGAATTTTTATGCTTTGGATGGCAAAAATTGCTTCAAAAGATGAAAACGGAGAGAAAAACGAAAAAATAGTTTTTTATACCGGAATGGGAATTTCCATCTGGTTCACAGTGATGCATTGTTTTTCCCTTTATAAAGATTTTGCTGCGGCGGGAAGCATGGGATATTCCGCAGAGGCCGATATAAATCAGTTCGTTTGCATTCTGATAGGAATCGGAATTGCGCTGATGGGTTTTGTAATGCCGAAACTCGGCAAAAATTCTCTTATGGGTCTGCGCACTTCCTGGAGCATGAAGAATGATATTACATGGAAAAAGTGCCAGTTTTTCGGCGGAATTTCCTTTATGATCTGCGGTGCATTTATGGTTATTGCCGGCCTTTTTATGAACGGATATACCGCAATGTGCGTCGCTCTCGGTCTGCTTGTGACCGATACGGTAATCTGCGTGATTTACAGCTATAAAATAGCGAAGAAATATTGAAAAGGGGGATTGGCAAATGAAAAAATCTCTGTTTATAAAAATTGCGGTAGCTGTGGCTTTTCTTGTGGCAATAATCCTTGGTGCAAAAACAAAAACCGAGGAAGTTCCGGTGATTTCTTATGATACAATGGTCGATTATCGTGTGATGATCGAAGGTTTTGAGGAAGCCGCATATTTTAGTATTTCTTTCGATGAACGGAAGGAATTTGGAATTATCGGTGAAGATGAAATCGGCCTTACGGAAGAAAATACTTATAAAATCACCGAAGATGATATCGGCGAATTTATGGGAACCGTTGTTGAAGGCAGAGAAAACATGGTCGGAAGCAAAGCTTATCATTTTTCGAAATATCCCGAATCCGACAGAATCTGCATAATCGAAACGCCGGAAGGTTTTAAGTTTTATACCGGTTCAATTTTCAAACAGCTTGAAACAGGCGAAAGTTCCGATTTGATTTTTGAAACTTTCGGTTTCCCGGAAAATCTTGAAAAAGCGGAAGTACAGTATGTTTTGGAATACACTGCTTTTGAAATCACCGACGAAGCAGAAACAGAGCAGATTTTCGAAATCTTTTCCGGAAAAGAAAACATCGGGGATGAAAAAGCTTTTGAAATAATGGATAACGGTTATACGGGGAAAGAATGTTTTGTCGTTCTGACAGCCAAAAACGGTTTCAAACTTTATATAAGCTATTATCCGGAAATAAATATGTTCTGGGGAAGAGGATATTTCGACCTTTCGGAAACCGAAACCGAAACACTGAACAAAATTTTTAAACTCGAATAAAAATAAAAAGACCTGCTGATTCGTAATCAGCAGGTCTTTCTTATTCTTCAAGAGGATTCCATTTTTTCTTTATGAAACACCGCAGGAACATAAGGAACATGAACATATTGTGGGCGATCATACAGCCCCAGGCGGCGCGAAGATCAAAATTAAGCAGCTGGGTGAAGATAAAAGTTCCGAAAATGCGGATTCCCCACATTCCGATTATGTTATAAACAAAAGGTTCCTTCGTTCTTCCGACACCCTGCATAAGTCCTTCGATTATAATGAAGAAACCGTAGAAAGGCTCCGAAACCGCGACCATTTTGAGAACGGCCGAACCGAGAGAGATTACATCGGCGCTGTCGGAGAAAACATCCATAAGAGCGGGCGCAAAAGCGAAAAGGCTTCCGCCGGAAATCAGCATAAGGGTAAGTTCTATCGGAATGAACATATTTGCCAGATCATGCATGCGCTGCTTATCTCTGGCACCGTAAGCGTTTCCGTTAAGGGTCGCCGCGGCAGTCTGCATTCCGAAAGCAGGAATATAGAAAGCGGATTCAACTGTGTTGGCAATGGTGTGTGCCGCTGTGGAAACTTCGCCAAGGGAGTTTATCATGGAAGCAAAAGCAACAAAACCAAGGGAGGTTCCGAAACGCTGGAGCATATTCGGGAACGCAACTTTGAGGCAGGGGCGGAGGATTTCTGCATCCGGTGAAATTTTCTGACCTTTCGGGGAAAGGAAAGGATGTTTCCAGAGAACGAGGGTTATCAGAATTCCGCCGATGGTGAAGGCGGCGGCACTTGCAATTGCCGCGCCGACAACTCCGAGACCCGCTCCGAAAACGGTGAACTCGATTCCGAAAACTTTGAGCACGCGGGTTTCATAAATCAGCAGGAAGTTGAGCAGCACGTTTGTCAGATTCATTATAACGCCAATTTTCATGGGCGTTTTTGTATCGCCGGAAGCGCGGAGAACCGTTCCGAAAATAATACTTGCGGTTCTTGGAAGCATCGGGACATAAACGATGAAGAAATATTGCGAGGCGGTTTCGCGGATGCTTTCATCCACCTGCATCCAGACAGGCACCATTCCGCTGAGAGAAAGAGTAAGAACGGTGAAAAATGTACCGAAAGCAAGAACTGCGAGCACGGATTGCCCGACAGCGCGCCTTGCCTTTTCATCTTCACCTGCGCCTCTTGCTTTTGCGATAAAAGCAAGAAAACCTATGCTCATGGCAGAAATACTGCTGCTTATGAGCCAGTTTACCGTGCTCGTGGAGCCAACGGCGGCCGTTGCGGCCGTTCCGAGAGCACCGACCATTGCTGTGTCGATATACTGAACAGCTGTCTGCATAGCCTGTTCGAGCATTGTTGGCCAGGCAAGAGCCCAGATTACGGCAATCATTGCCCGGTTTAGCTTTTTGAAATAACTTCTGAGCATGATCTTTTCTTACCCCTCCCGAAGTTTTCTTATATAAACAAGATAGTAGAACAATTTTCCGGTAAACTTTTTCATAAATTTTTTATATTCAGGAAAATCAATGTTTCCGTTGTGGGTGAGTATCTCATAATTCACTCCGAATTCAGTGATAAACAGCCCGCAGGAGGAAAAACCGTTCCGATTATAAAAATTTTTACGGCGGATCCGAAGTCCGTTGTCTTTTGCCTGCTCATCGATTTTTTCGATATCCAGAAAAATTGTTCTGTTTTGATATCTTTCTTTTATAGAGGAAAGGATCCGGCTGCCGTATCCTTTTTTTCGAAGTTTTTCATCAACCGCAAAATAAAAGACCGAGGCATATTTTCCTATAAGGACAACATATATGATGCCGACAAAAAGCGGACCGTCATAAACGGCGAAAAAATCCGCAATACCTTTGCGATATCCTTTTTCCAGAAAAGCGAAAGGCATTCTTTCTTCGGAGGGAAAAGCGCTTTCATAAAGTTTTCTTGCTTTATTAAGATTTTCATTTCCGGAAAAGACATCAACAAAAGAAAGTTCCATAAAAAGAGTTCTCCATTTTTAAAAATCTGCTTCAATTATAGTTTTGAAAAATTTTGCTGTCAATGTTTTGTTTAAAAAAGAAACTGTTGCAGAATATCGGAAATTTTTGTTGACACTTTAAATCTGCGGTGATACTATTAAAATGTATAATTATAAAAGGAAAGCAGGTGTAATTGCATGGCAAAATTTACCGATGAATTCGGCAGTATGGTTTTTAATAAGGATGTCATGCGACAGCGACTTTCTCCCGATGTGTTTGCAAGAATTGAAGATATAATCGATAACGGCGGCGAAATGGATTCTGAAGTTGCAAACGCCGTTGCGGAAGCAATGATGAGTTGGGCAATCGAAAAAGGTGCGACCCATTATACCCATTGCTTCCAGCCCATGACCGGACTTTCTGCAGAAAAACACGACAGCTTTATCCAGCCGGACGGAGTCGGCGGAGTCGGACTTGATTTCCGCGGAAAGCACCTTATAAAAGGCGAGCCGGATGCTTCCAGCTTTCCTTCCGGCGGACTTCGCGCAACTTTTGAAGCAAGGGGTTACACCGCATGGGACCCCACTTCCTTTGCATTTGTAAAAGACGGTTCTCTTTGTATCCCGACCGTTTTCTGCTCCTATAGCGGCGAAGTTCTTGATAAAAAAACTCCTCTTCTCCGTTCCACCGAAGCAGTTTGCAAAGAAGCTCTTCGAGTTGTTCATCTCTTCGGCGACACCGAAGCAAAACGCGTTTTTGCAACCGCCGGTGCGGAACAGGAATATTTCCTTCTCGATAGAAAACAGTATAAAAAGCGCAAGGACCTTGTTATAACCGGCAGAACCCTTTTCGGAGCTCCGCCGCCAAAAGGTCAGGAGATGGAGGACCATTATTTCGGAAACCTCCGTCCAAGAGTCGCTGCTTTCATGAAAGATCTTGACGAAGAGCTCTGGAAGCTCGGCGTTTATGCAAAAACAAAACATAACGAAGCAGCGCCCAGCCAGCACGAGCTTGCTCCCGGTTATTGCAGGGTAAACCTTGCAACCGACCATAACCAGCTTACCATGGAAATCATGAAAAAGGTTGCGGAGCGCCACGATCTTGCCTGCCTTCTCCACGAAAAACCCTTCCGCGGAGTTAACGGCAGCGGTAAGCACGATAACTGGTCCCTTACCACTGATACCGGCCACAACCTTTTCAGCCCCGGAAAAGAACCGGAAACCAACAAACAGTTCCAGCTCTTTATGTGTGCGGTTATCCGCGCAGTTGATGAAAACCAGGATCTTCTCCGAATTTCCGTTGCAACCGCCGGAAACGACCGCCGTCTTGGCGGAAGCGAAGCTCCCCCCGCAATAATCTCCATGTTCCTTGGGGATTATATCACCAACATCCTCACTTCCGTTGAAGAAGGCCACGGAGCAAAGGAATGGAACGTAGAAAAAATGGAAACAGGCGTTGCTTCCGTTCCGGAATTCATGAAGGATAAATCCGACCGAAACAGAACTTCTCCTTTTGCATTTACCGGTAATAAATTCGAATTCCGTATGCCCGGTTCCAGCATTTCCATCGCTTGCCCAAACGTAATGCTCAACACAGGTGTTGCTGATGTTCTCCGGGATTTTGCAGATCGTCTTGAAAATGCAGAGGATTTTGATTCCGAAGTAAACGCACTTATTGCGGAAACCATGCGCGACCACAAACGCATAATTTTCAACGGAAACAACTATACCGATGAATGGGTTGAAGAAGCGGAAAGAAGAGGCCTTTGCAACTTCAGAAATGCTGTTGATGCTCTCGAGCATTATCCGGATAAAAAGAACCTTGAACTTTTTGCACGCCATAAAATCTTTACCGAAAGCGAAGTCCGTTCCCGTCAGGAGATTCAGCTTGAAAATTACAGCAAAGTGGAAATAATCGAATCTCTTACCATGATCGATATGGTAAGAAAAGATATAATGCCCGCCTGCATAAAATTCGAAAAAGTTCTTGCGGAAACCGCCGTTGCAAAAAAAGCTATCGGAATCGATGTTTCCGGAAGCACCGAGGTGGATTTCGTCAAAAAAATTGACGGACTTATCAAGGAGCTTGAGCGCAGAGTTGAAATTGTTGAAGAACGCAGCGCAAAAGCAAAAACCATCAAAGAAATTCATGCTCAGTCCAGATACGTCTGTGACGAACTTTATCCCACCCTTCACGAACTTCGTGAAGTTGCGGATGAACTCGAAATCATGGTCGGCGATGAATATTGGCCATTCCCGGCATATCGCGATCTTCTTTTCAGCGTATAATAAAAGAACAGTAAAAAACGGCGGATTTTCCGCCGTTTTTTTATTGTGTTTTTTATCCTTAAAGTGTTATTATGGAGTTATAAATTTTATATAAGTTAAAAAACAGAAAGGAAGTTTATGAAATGATCACACATGATTCCTTCCGTTTTCTTTCATCCGACGGAAAAACCGAAATATACTGTGAAGAATGGCTTCCCGAGGGTGAACCGAAGGCGGTTTTGCAAATCGTTCACGGAATAGCGGAATATGTTGGCCGCTATAACGGTTTTGCTTCATTTCTTGCGGAAAAAGGAATTGCCGTTGTGGGTGAAGACCATCTCGGTCACGGAAAATCGGTTGCAGAAGGCGCACCGCGCATTTATTTTGCGGAAAAGGACGGTTGGAACAAGGTCGTTTCGGATATCCATAATCTTCGGGAAATATACGGCAGTAAATATCCGGATGTTCCGTATTTTCTTATGGGACACAGCATCGGTTCATTTCTCGCAAGGACATATCTTATAAAATATCCCGGGGATGTTGACGGCGCAATAATCATGGGAACAGGTCACCAGGGCGCAGCTATTATTTCCGGCGGAAAAATTATTGAAAAGATTCTTGAAAAACGCGTCGGGGCAGATAAACCAAGCAAAGTTGTTATGGATCTTACTCTAGGCGGATACGCAAGAAAAATCAAAAAGGCAAGAACCTTTTTCGATTGGCTTTCAGTTAATGAAGAAAACGTTGACAGATATATTGCCGATCCGATGTGCGGAGAAGATATAACAGTAGGACTTTTCGGGGATATGCTATTCGGAATGGATTTTATAAGGAAACAGAAAAATGTTGATAAAATGGATATAACAAAACCCGTTCTTTTTGTTGCCGGAGAAAAAGACCCTATCGGAGATTTTGGAAGGGGAGTTAAAACCGTTTTTAAAACTTTTAAAAAAGCGGGAGTAAAAGACCTTTGCTGCAAATTTTATCCAAATGTCCGTCACGAGATACTTAACGAAGATTGTAAACAGGAAGTTTACGAAGATATTTTTAATTGGCTGAATCTGAAAAGCCTTAAATGGCATCTTGATAAAATCTGATTTGTAAAAATTAAAGAATTCTGTTATTATGATTTTATATTATTTTAGGAAAAAGGAGGCGGAATTTCCTTGAAAAACAAAGCTCTGTTTTCGCTTATTGCATCAATGCTGATTTTCGGAACAATAGGAATTTTCCGCAGATATATCCCTCTTTCTTCCGGCCTTATAGCTTTTTCAAGAGGACTTATCGGTTTTATTTTTCTTCTGATTTTTATAAAATTGACAAAAACTCCTTTTTCGCTTGGAAATGTTGGAAAAAAATTCGGTTTTCTCTGCCTTTCCGGAGCTTTGATGGGTTTTAACTGGATCCTGCTTTTTGAAGCATATAACTTCACAAGCGTTGCAACAGCAACCCTTTGCTATTATATGGCTCCGGTTTTTGTAATTCTGGCTTCGCCTTTTCTTTTCGGAGAAAAACTTACAAAGAAAAAGATCCTTTGCGTTTTCGGAGCTTTTTCAGGAATGATTTTTGTTTCCGGAGTTACGGAAGGGGTTTCTTTAGGAACGTCGGAACTTAAGGGTGTTCTGCTTGGTGTCGGGGCGGCAATTCTTTATGCTTCGGTCGTTGTTATGAACAAAAAATCCGGAGAGGTTCCGCCTTTTGAAAAAACCGTTATCCAGCTTGGAAGTTCCGCGGCGGTTATTCTTCCATATACTCTTTTGGCCGAAAAAACAGAAGTTTCCGGAATTTCAGCCGGCGCAGTTATGATGCTCCTTCTGGTGGGTGTTCTTCATACGGGAATTGCCTATGCGCTTTATTTCGGAAGCATAGGTTCTCTTCCTGCCCAGACTACCGCAATTTTCAGTTATATAGATCCTGTTTTTGCAATAATTCTTTCCGCATTTCTGCTCGGCGAAAAAATGACCTTTTTTGGTATGATCGGCGCTGCTTTGATTTTGGGAAGCGCGATTCTCAGCGAAACAAATGATGTTGAAAAAAACGACGTTCATTGACTTGAACGCCGTTTATTGTTATTATAGTTCTGTAAATTTTTGTATTTGAAAGGAACGGTTTTATGGAAAACTTCTCTTTTGACAAAATTGAATATGTTCGCCCCGACATTGACAAAGCCGAAGAACTCAGCAGAGAATTTACTGCAAAACTTCGCGCAGCAAAAAGCTATGAGGAAGTTAAACAGATAATCCTCGATTATGACAAATCCACCGACGATATGGCAACCATGATCAATGTTGCACATATCCGCAACACTCTTAACACCACCGATAAGTTCTATGAGGACGAAATGGCTTTCCTTCATCAGCGCCTTCCCGTTGCCCAGGCAACTTTTACCGAATACGCAAAAGGTCTTGCCGAAAGCCCTTTTGCAAAAGAAATTGACGAAGATTTCGGACCGGAACTTCTTATGAAAGTCCGCCGCGAACTTGATTCCTTCAAACCTGAACTTATTCCTTATCTTCAGGAAGAAGCCATGCTCACCACCGAATATCAGAAGCTTATGGCTACCGCAAACATTGAATTTGACGGAAAAGTTCTTAACCTTTACGGAATCCAGAGTTATTTCGGCAACCCCGACCGCGAAATCAGAAAGGCCGCTTTTGCAAAATATTCCGAATTCTATGCTTCCAACGAAGAAAAAATGGAAGAAATTTTTGATAAACTTGTAAAATGCCGCACCGCAATGGGCAAAGCTCTTGGCTATGAAACCTTCACTCCCCTTGGTTACATCAACCAGGGCAGAAGCGATTACGGCCAGAAGGAAGTTGCAGCTTTCCGCGAACAGGTTAAAAACGACCTTGTTCCCCTTTGCGAAGAGCTTTATAAAGCCCAGGCAAAACGCATCGGCGTTGATAAAATCATGGCATATGATGAAAAATTCATCTTCCCGGACGGAAACGCAGAACCCATCGGCGACGCAAAATTCCTTGTTGAACAGGCAAGAAAAATGTACCATGAACTCAGCCCCGAAACCGGTGAATTCATCGATTTCATGATCGACCACAACCTTATGGACCTTGAAAACAAACCGGGCAAAGCTTCCACCGGCTATATGACCAGCCTTAAAAAATATAAAGCTCCCTTCGTTTTCAGCTGCTTTAACCATACCATTTTTGATATGCAGGTTCTTTCTCACGAACTTGGCCACGCATTTGCAGGCTATTGCGCAATGCGCCACCAGCCCGTTTCCGATTATTTCCACGAAAGCACCGATATTGCAGAAATCCATTCCATGTCCATGGAACAGTTCTGCTATCCTTATGCTGAATACATGTTCGGCGATATGGCGGACAAATACCGCTTCGCACATCTTCAGGAAGCTCTCACCTTCGTTCCTTTCGGCGTTGCAGTTGATGAATTCCAGCATATCATCTACGAAAACCCCGACCTTACCCCGAAGGAAAGAACTTACGAATGGCATAAACTCGAAGAAAAATATATGCCCTGGAGAACCTATTCCGACGACGAATTCATGGATCGCGGCGGTTATTGGTACCACAAGCTCCACATCTTCCTCTATCCGTTCTACTACATCAACTATACCCTCACCACCATGGGCGCAATGGAATTCAAAAAACGCTATGCAGAAAACAAGGAGCAGGCTTGGAAAGATTATCTCAATCTTTGCAATGCCGGCGGAAGCAAGAGCTATCTCGGGCTCCTCAAAGTTGCAAACCTTCGTGTTCCTTTCGAAGAAGGCAGCGTAAAAGAATCCATTTCCTATGCAAAGGATATCCTTCTCAAAGCAATTGAAGAAGAACAGAAATAAATATAAAAAACACCTTTTCCCTAAGAGAGAAGGCCAAATAAAAACAGCCCGTCGGAGACGGGCTGTTTTGTTTTTAAATAATTATTCAGCAACAAGCGGGGAATAATATTCGTTTTTGTAATCGATATAGTGTTCCATAAAATGTTCGGTGTCGCCGCGGTGGATTCTTCTTGCAAATTCCTGTTCGGAAAGGGAATTGTTTTTGAACTGGAGAGCAAGGGAAACGCCGATTGCGGAACAATGTTTTGCAATTCTCTCAACGTCATGAAGAGTTCCCATAAAGAGGGAGCCTGCCTCATAGGAACACTCGCCTTTTTTAAGACGGTCCATATGGCGGGAGCGGATGAGCTCGGCCATTTCGGTTACAACGAAATAGAGAGGTTCGGTTTTTGCGGAACGGCGTTTGTCTTTGTTGTCGGAACCTTCTGCGGCGGAATTCATAAGGCAAAGAAGAGCTTTGCTGAGAACTTCAAATTCGCGTTTTCCGGCAATGGTAAGGCCTTTTCCCTTGGAAGACATATCTTCTGCGGTATCGCGGATTTTAAGGCAATGTTCAGCGATATGAATGCAGTCGTCAGCTCTGCCAAGTATTTCGGTAACGGTTTTTTCCTGTTCGGGAGAAAGATTGCCTTCGGCAATTTTAAGAAGGTAAACACGAAGGTTATCTTCGATTTTAATAATTGCGGTGTTCTGTTCGTTAATTCTTTCGCCAAGTTTGGGGTCGCCGCCGTTAAGTCTTTCAAGCGAGCATTTTACACAATCGGTGGTAACGCCCATAAGTTTTTTAAGAATAAGCTCGGAAGCGGAAATTGCGGCAATGGGGTTGGAAACAAGCCCAGGAGCAAGCTCGGAAGTATCGGAGTCGATTTCGGTTCCGTCTGCGGGAATTGTTTTCATGCAAAGCTTTTCCAAAAGGTGGGTGAAAGGGAGGAAAAGAACCGTCATTGTGACGTTAAAGATTGTATGGAAGTTTGCAATGCCGGATTTGTTGATTGTAGTATCCCAGAAATCGCCGATTCCTGCCGACTGGATTGCAAAAACAGCAACGGTAAAGATGATGGTACCGATTACGTTGAAATAAAGGTGTGCAAGAGCGGTTCTCTTTGCGTTTTTGGAAGCACCGATTACGGAAAGTATGGCGGTGATTGTGGTACCTATGTTCTGACCGAGGATTATCGGAATTGCGGAAGACCAGGTGATTGCACCGGTTACGGAAAGAGCCTGGAGAATACCGACAGAAGCAGAAGAGCTCTGGATAATTGCGGTTACGCCGGCGCCAACGAGAATTCCGAGGATCGGGTTACTGCCGAATTTTACAAAAAGTTCACCCATAAGAGGAGATTCACGAAGCGGAGAAAGAGCACCTTCCATAAGATCCATACCGATGAAGAGCATACCGAAACCGGTAAGGATCTCACCGATGGTGATGGATCTGGTTTTTTTGGTGAACATTGCAAGAGCGGCACCGACGATTGCGCAGACCGGAGCAAAGAAATCCGGTTTAAGGAACTGCATAAGTCCGCTTGTTCCGGAAATTTCGGTGAGGCGAAGAAGGTGAGAAGTTACGGTGGTACCGATGTTGGAACCCATGATGATTCCGATTGCCTGGCCGAGTTTGAGGATTCCGGAGTTTACAAGACCAACGGTGATTACGGTGGTTGCAGAAGAACTCTGAACAAGGGCGGTTATGCCCACACCAAGGGCAACACTTTTCCAGACGCTTCCGGTGAGCTTTTCGAGAATTTTTGCAAGCTTTCCGCCGGACATTTTTTCAAGGCTTGCGCTGAGCATATGCATTCCGTAAAGGAAAAGAGCAAGTCCGCCCAGCATTGCTACAATGTCAAAAATAGTTATCAAGAATAATTCCTCCTGATATTGTCAAAATATCTATATTATCGCAGATTAAGCGTGGTTGTAAAAATGCGTGAACAAAGCTATTATAACCGATATTTTATAAAATTAAAAGAGAAAAGAATAAATTTTGAAAGAAAAAAGGTTTATTATTCGATTTTTGTGGTACAATATAGTTATAAAAATAAAAAGGAGGTCCTGTTTTTTGAAAACTTTAAAACCAATGGCAATTCTGCTTGCCCTTTGTCTTATTCTTTCCGGTTGTTCCTTTTTTAAAAAGCTTTCGAAGGAAGATGAAAACATTATTTCCGGCGAAGGAAACCTTTCTGCAAATATTGAGATAACACCCGTAATTCCGGAAAGTTCCGAAAGCAGTTCTTCCGAACCGGAACCTGAACCGGAAAGAGAACCGGTTATTGAAAATGAAATAGGTTCCCTTGAAGAGCTTTCACCCTATTTTCAGGAATTTGCAGACCTGAAAAGTGAACAGGTTCTCTGGGGGCCGGGAACAAATTATGATGAAAGCGGAAAACCGGTAGCCTGCGTCGGCCTCCAGGCGGAATATTCAAAATGGGATGCGGATTTTTACCGCGAAGGCGAACAACATAAGGGAAAAGTTTATCTGACTTTCGACGAAGGCTATGAAAACGGATACACTCCAAAAATCCTTGATGTTCTGAAAGAAAAAGGAGTTTCCGCGGTTTTCTTCGTAACTCTTTCCTATGCAAAATCCGAACCGGAACTGATTCAGCGCATGATCGACGAAGGCCACGTTGTTGGAAACCACAGTTCCCGCCATCCGAACATGACAACCATTACCATGGAAGAGATGTATGCGGAAGTTGCGGATCTGCATAAATATATTTCCGAAAATTTCGGTTACGATATGTATCTTTTCCGCCCGCCGGAAGGCGCTTTTTCTGAAAGAAGCCTTGCGCTTTTGCAGAAAATGGGTTACCGCACCGTTTCCTGGAGTTTTGCCTATGCGGATTGGGATCCGGCAAACCAGCCGGAACACCAGAAGGCTTTTGAAAGAATTACAAAAAATGTTCACGACGGAGAAATTTATCTTCTCCATGCGGTTTCCGAAACCAACACAGCAATTCTCGGCGACGTTATCGATCATGTAAGAAACAGCGGATATACTTTTGAAAAATATCTTCCGTAAAAGAAAATAAAAACGAGCACGGCTTGGCCGTGCTCGTTTTTTTAATGCGTGCTCAAAACTTTATTTTGAAAATGTTTTTGTTTTCATATCAAAAGAAAAAGAAAACTCGTCATATCCTTTTGCTTCAAGAGCGGTGAAAATAAGCTGATCTTCGGAATAATACATAACGACATTCTGTATTCCTATTCCATATGTTGACACAGGAACTTTTATATCGCTTTCATATTCTTCCACAAATTCTCCTTCCGGACTGAGGAACGCAAGAGTATAAACACAGTCTTCGCCGCTTACCGCAGTATGTTCATAGCGAAGAACAATAAAGGAAAAATCCTCGGGATTTCTTCTAAAGGTCAGAATTCCTGACCAAGAAGTATCATAAATTTCCCCAAAAGTTTTTTCGGAATCGTAACAAATCTCATTTGTTCCGGCGGAATAAATTTTTATGGAGCGGGTGTTCATTATATAGATATCACCGTTTTTAAGAAAACCTTCGGAGCAGTTTCCGGAAACGGAACCGCCGTTTTCGGAAAGTTCAAAAGTTTTTCCGCTGATATTGTTTTTGAGAACGACGTTATAATTTTTTCCGTCTCCGCCGGAATTGATTTCTGCCTTCCAAAGGGAATATTTCCCATCCGGAGAATCCGAAATTTTTTCTTCAAGAACAAATTTGTTATAAAGTTTCTGATTGTTATAAATAGTATTGCCGAAGTTGAGGTTTATTTTGTTTGAATAGCCGTCGTTCGAGCGGAAGAAAAGTTTTCCGTCATAGAAAAGCGAAAGATCGGGACTTTCGATATCAAAATCTTCGTTATAAATCGGGATAGCCGCCGCAAATCCCTTTTCCTTATGGGAAAGCATTGCGTATTTTCCCTGATATATACTTTCATTTTCATAATTATGAGTTTCATAACATTTATAGAAAGTTATGTCATAATCCTTGTAGGAAAGAGTTCTTCCTTCGGTGCCTTTATAAAAATTTCCGTTCATGATATGAAAAGCGGTGTTTCCGGAAACAAAATATTTGTTTTCGCCGGAACCGACAACGTAATTTTCTCCGTGAAAAAACGGAAGAGGACAGCTGAGCCAATAAGCCGTATCCACTTTTGCAAGATTGTTTTCGGACCAGGGGTTTTCGTTTTTATCGAAGATAAACATTTTTGAATATCCGTAAAGGCTGTATGCAGGAACATAGTATCCGGATTCATCTTTGAAAACGCCCACCGGCCAGAAGTTTTCGGAAAATTCAATTTCAACAAAATCAGAAAATTTTTCCGGGTCAAAAACAACCGCTTTTTCAAGAAGGCAGAGGGAAAGGCTGTTTTCTCCGGAAGAGCAAACTCCGCCGAGTTTCACTTTTATAAAGGATTCGTAGGCGGAAAAATTCTGGCGCTTATAATCTTCTTCCGCATAAAGCCAGATTCCGAGAGCTCTTATCCTTTTTTCATCTTCGCCTTTTTTAAGGATAAGATCGCAGGAAAATCTTTGGTTTTGGAAAACAGAAATTTTTTCCGCCTGCAAAGAAATTCCTTCCGCTTCAAGGCGGTTTGTATTATTAAGGGTGGATTTAAGTTCGTCTTTCAAAACAAATTCAACATGGGTTTTGATATCTGAAAAATCCGGTTCATATAAAGGTTCTTTTTCTGCGGAAACGGATTCCTCGGAAGAAATTTCCGGAATTTTTTCCGAAGGATTTTCTGTTTTTGCGCAGGAACATAAAACAAACAACAGACAAAGAGTTATTAAAAAGAGTTTTTTCAAAGGAATCACCTCCTATATTATATAGTGTAATATAAAAGGGTTTTTGTTGCAATAAAAAATAAAAAATACGGCGGGTTTTAAATACCCGCCGTATTTTTTATTCAGCATTATCCTCTTTGTTAAAATCTTTTTCGCTCAGTTCATTGATAATGGGAAGAATCATCGGAGAACGCTGGGTTGCAGTATAAAGATAACTGCTTGCAGCATCGCGGATTCTTGTTTTAAGGTTCTGCCAATCGCGTTTGTTTTCGGAAATTCCGGAAAGAACGGCTTTTTCAACAACTGCTTTGGTGTTTTCAATAAGCTGTTCCGAATCTTTGACGTAAACAAAACCTCTGGAAAGGATATCCGGTCCCGCAAGGATTTTGCCTTTGTTGCTGAGGGTTACGGAAACAACCATAAGGCCGTCCTCGCCGAGATGTTTTCTATCGCGGAGAACAACATTTCCGACATCGCCGACTCCGAGGCCGTCAACAAGAACGGCACCGGCAGCAACGGTGGATTCTGCGGAAATTCCGTGGACGGAAACTTCGATAACTCTGCCGAGTTCCGGAATAAGAATGTTTTCTTCATGCATTCCCATCTGGAGAGCGAGGTCGCAATGTTTTTTAAGATGTTTATATTCGCCGTGAACGGGAATAAAATACTGGGGTTTGGTGAGGGCAAGCATAAGTTTCTGCTCGTCCTGGCAGGCATGGCCGGAAACATGGATCTGGCTGTATTTTTCGTAAACAACCTCGGCGCCGAGTTTCATGAGTTCGTTGACGACTTTGCCAACGTATTTTTCATTTCCGGGAATGGGATATGCGGAAATTATAACAAGGTCGCGGCAAGTGATGTTGACTTTTCTGTGATCGCCGGTGGACATTCTGGTAAGAGCGGACATGGGTTCGCCCTGGCTTCCGGTGGTGACAATGCAGACTTCGTTTTCCGGCATTTTATTTACTGCGTCGAGGGAAACAACGGTTCCGGCAGGGGCTTCGAGATAGCCGAGCTCAAGGGCTTTTGCAACAACCTGTTCCATGCTTCTTCCGGAAACGGCAACTTTTCTGCCGAATTTTACTGCGGATTCAATTACCATCTGAACGCGGTGAACGTTGGAGGAGAAAGTTGCAACGATGATCCTTTTGTCGGCTCCATTTTTGAAAAGCATATCAAAACTTTCGCCAACAACTCTTTCGCTGGGGGTGCTGCCGGGTCTCTCGGCGTTGGTGGAATCGGAAAGAAGCGCAAGAACGCCTTTGTTGCCGAGTTCGCCGAATCTTGCAAGGTCGATTATTCCGCCTCTGGTGGGGGTATAATCAACTTTATAGTCGCCGGTCTGGATTACAACGCCGGCGGGAGTGTGGATTGCAAGCGCGCAGGAATCCGGAATGGAATGGTTTACGTAGATGAATTCCACGCTCATAATTCCGGCGGCAACAATATCGCCGGGCTTTACTATATTGAGTTTTGCGGAAGCAAGAAGATTTTTTTCTGCAAGTTTGTTTTCGATAAGCGCCATGGAAAAACGGGTTGCGAAAACCGGGATGTTCAGCTTCTGAAGGAGATAGGGCACCGCGCCGATGTGGTCTTCATGGCCGTGGGTTATGAAAAGACCTTTGATTTTATCCTTGTTTTCTTCAAGATAGGAAAAATCCGGGATTACGAGGTCGATTCCGAGCATTTCGTCATCAGGAAAAGCCATTCCGCAATCGACGATTACAATTTCGCCTTCATATTCATAAACGGTGAGGTTTTTTCCGATTTCGCCGAGGCCGCCGAGAGGAATTATCTTAAGGGGCGGATTCTTGGAAGCGGAAGTCGGTCTGCCGCGTTTCTTTTTGTTCCAGCTCCAGCCGGTTTTTTCTTCGGAAGAAACCGGTTTCTTTCCTTCGTTTTTAACAGGTTCTTTCTTGGGAGCTTCTTTTTTTGCGGAAGCTTTTTTCTTTGCCGGCTGTTTTTTTACAGATTCGGCGGATTTTTTGTTTTTGGATTTTTTTGCAGGAACTTCCGCTTCGCTGTGGTCATACTGAGCTTCGGGAAGATTTGCAAGAATTTTATCGAGTTTATCAAGATTTGCTTTTTGCTGTTTTGCTCTTAAAATATGGTTCAAAATTCGTCCTCCTTTTTAAGAATGTGGTTTATGTAATTTCCGAATTAAAAGTTGCAATTAAGTATTTATTTTTCGCAAAAATTCCGTTTTTTTGCGTTTTTTGCAATAAAATGCAAACAGAAAAACTCCAAACCGAAAAATCAGCTTGGAAAAAATCAAAAATATAAAATTATTCCGGACACATTCGTTATCATTATAATAATATATCATAAGCAATTTTGTCAATAAAAATTCATTTTCTTAAAAATAAATTTAAAAAACTTGCTTTTTTCTTAATATGCCGTTATGATATTTTTCAGAACAGGAAAGAGAGGTGACCGCAGAAAAATGAAAGAGGTCATGATTTTTACCGATGGCGCCTGTTCCGGAAATCCGGGACCAGGCGGTTGGGGAACGATTCTTCGCTTTGGCGAACACGAAAAAGAACTTTCCGGCGGCGAAGCCGGAACCACCAACAACAGAATGGAGCTTACAGCGGTTATAAGGGGCTTGGAGGCTCTTAAGGAACCTTGCAGGGTAACGATCGTTACGGATTCAAAATATGTTTCGGATGCGGTTACAAAAGGCTGGGCGGAAGGTTGGCGCAAAAAAGGCTGGAAACGCAGCGGCGGCGAACCCGCCCTTAACCCGGATCTTTGGGAAAGGCTTCTTAATCTTCTTGCGATTCACGAAGTTGAATTCCAATGGATAAAAGGCCATGCGGGTCACCCGGAAAACGAAAGATGCGACGCAATGGCTGTTTCGGAATGGCAGAAACTTAAATAACAAAAAAGGCACCGCATAGGGAAGTCCAATAGAACCGTATAATAAAAACGGGAAGCACATGATTAAAATCAAGGTGCTTCCCATTTTTTGTAACAACAGAGTTTTGTGCAGGCATTCTTTAATAAGATTCCGTGGGGCAAAATATGACACCATGGTCTTTTTTGATAAAGCAAAAAAGCTTTTCATTCAACTTCCTAATGGGATTTAGAAGGACGAATTTCGGTGTTCCAAAAAATTCTTATCATCAGCCATTGACATCGCCAGCAATACGTGTTATGATAATTGCAACGACAGCAGTTAATGTTGTGATTGCGATTTAGAAAGGAGAATTTTATTTCATGGCAACATTCAGATTTGATTTAAATCAAGAATATGGCGAACGATTAGAAGCAGATGCTAAAGCAAAGCATATGAATATTCAGGAGTACATCCGCTATAAACTTTTCGGAGAAGTAACTATTTTTTCTGTAAACGAAGTAATTAAAAGAATTCAGGAAGGCTGCTTTGAAAATAAAGAATTCACTGTGCCGGATGTTTATACCGATGAAGAATGGTCTCGGATTGACAAAGGTAATGCAGGTGTTTTAGGCAATAACTTTTACAAGTACATCACTAAACATCCTGAATTGGGAATCCGTTTCGTGCATGGCCGTACCATTAAACGCCGAGCAGTATATTCTTATATGAAGGAGGACTAATAGCATGTTGTATTCTATTGACTCTGGTAAGTATGTAAACCAGATGCCACATAAAAAGGATTTTGATAAGTGGATGAAAAATTTATCTGCTGCGGATTATCAGGCAATTGCGGATACGTTAAATGAAAAAATAGATGAGTCTGATATAAATACTGCAGGTTGGCTTCCGGGACATGACTGGACAGGAACAGTTTATGAACCTATATATGAGGCATGTGGACGAAATCAGGTATTGTCTGGTATGTTCTTTGGGCTTATCGTTTTTGATCTACTAATGAAAAGAAATGACAAAACTTGGGGATTTGGTAGATTTGAAAAAGACGGAAAACAGATAGCCAGCATGACTTACTTTATTTTGAATAATCCGCCGACGATGTAAGCCTATGAGAAAAGTTCTTACGTTTGGCATAACGCAGAAACAGCATCAAATGATTACTGATGCTGTTTCTGACAAATATGATGTTGTAGATGTAACAGAGTGTTTTACAGATTTGATAGCAATTCCCGCAGAGGCAGTTGTCGTTTGTCCTTCCAAATTAAGCAGCGACAGCATAAAAACGTTTAATGAGGTGTTTGGTAAGGATTACGATACATGGGTTATCTTTACTGAGAAACCAGATTTGAATATTGGAGTAATGTATACACTTGAGTGTGAGCCAGAAATAATGTCGGATACGATCGAGACATTACAAGGTCGCTATGAATTACCTGAACAGATCAAAAAAGCGTATAATTATAAAAAAGGTATTCTGAATGAAATCGAAAAAATTTTTGAGCCTGACCGAAATCTATCAATGACAGACAAAGTGGCACTAATCTATAAATGCTGTAAACCATATATCTATTTAAATAGAATCGTAGAGCACATACCCGATTTGAAGTTAAGAGAAAAGGTTCCCTATCGCTATGAGCTGGATCACATTTTGTTGGCTGTAATGCTTGCACATGATCTGGTAGAGAAGGACTATCTGTTTGCTAATTTACATATGGATGGTAAAATAAAGGATAACAAGGAAGCATCATCACCCTTTATTTCATACGATGCAAAATGGATCTGTTCGCTTTCTGATTTAATACGAGACCATTATAGAAAAGCTTTACAAAAAATAATGTGGATTTTTAAAGAAAAGAGTTCTGTAGAAAAAACGCTGAAAAACCCTTTCTGATGCTGATTTGCTTCAGGATAAAATCAATCGTATTAAAAGCGAATTCATTCAACAAGTTACCAATCTCTCTAAGTCCGGCATGAAATGAATCACCTTGTTTCTCTGTAGTCACAATATTAAAATGCTCGGATTGATTATTTTATTTTCTCACAAATATAAAAGGCGATACCTGGTTGTGAAAACCAAGTATCGCCTTTTTCTTGTAGCATGTCTATATGGAAGTTTCACCATGACAGTAATGTTCTCATACTGTTTTATTGGAGCCTATTCCATCGCGGTGCCTTTTGTTTTTTTGATTATTCTTCGGAAACCGGTTCGGAAATTTCTTCTGCAGGAATTTCTTCAGCAACCGGAGCGGGAGGATTCATGATATCCTCAAATTCTTTTCCGCTGACCTTTTCTTTTTCCATAAGAACAGCGGCAACTGCATCGAGTTTGTCGCGGTGTTCGCGGAGAATGGATTCGGTTTTTTCATAAGCTTCGTCAACAAGTCTTCTGATTTCGCTGTCGATATCGGAAGCAATATCATCGGAATAATGTTTGCTCTGGCCGTAATCTCTTCCGAGGAAAACTTCGTTTTCGGAAGAACCGTAAACTATCGGGCCGAGTTTTTCGCTGAAGCCGTAGCGGGTTACCATGTTTCTTGCAATTTTGGTTGCGCGTTCAAGGTCGTTGGAAGCGCCGGTGGAGATATCGCCGAGAACAATTGCTTCAGCAACTCTGCCGCCGAGAAGAGTGCAGAGTTCCTCTTCCATATATCCTTTGGTGACATAGTTCCTGTCCTCAACGGGAAGGCTCATTGTGTAACCGCCGGCATAACCTCTGGGAACGATGGAAATTTCGTGAACCGGATCCTGGGTCTCGCAGAAATAAGTAACAACTGCATGGCCTGCTTCGTGATAGGAAGTAAGGCGTTTATCCTTTTCGTTGACTTTTCTGGAACGTTTTTCCGGGCCGGCAACAACCTTGATGGTTGCTTCCTCAATCTCCTTCATGGTAATTGCTTTTTTCTTGCGTCTTGCGGCAAGAAGAGCAGCCTCGTTGGTGAGGTTTTCAAGTTCCGCGCCGGTAAAACCTGCGGTGGATTTTGCAATAACGCTGAGGTCAACGTCGGGGCCGAGGGGTTTGTTTCTGGTGTGTATCTTAAGGATTGCTTCGCGTCCTTCAACATCAGGAGCGCCTACAACAATGTGGCGGTCAAAACGGCCGGGACGGAGAAGAGCAGGGTCAAGGATATCTGCGCGGTTGGTTGCCGCCATAACGATGATTCCGGTGTTGTTGCCAAAACCGTCCATTTCAACAAGAAGCTGGTTAAGGGTCTGTTCGCGTTCATCATGTCCGCCGCCGAGACCTGCGCCTCTGTGGCGGCCTACAGCATCGAATTCATCGATGAAGATGAGTGGGGGAGCATTTTTCTTTGGTTCGCCGAAAAGGTCACGAACACGGCTTGCGCCGACACCGACAAACATTTCAACAAAGTCGGAACCGGAAATGGAGAAGAAGGGAACGCCTGCTTCGCCTGCAACAGCTCTTGCAAGAAGAGTTTTACCGGTACCGGGCTGACCCATGAGGAGAACGCCTTTGGGAATTCTTGCGCCGAGAGCGTTGAACTGGTTCGGGTGTTTGAGGAACTGAACGATTTCCTCAAGCTCCTCTTTTTCCTCGTTGCAGCCTGCAACGTCTTTGAAGGTGGTGGGTTTGTCGCCGGCCTTATCTTTATATTTTGCTTTGGCAAAATCCATAACTTTGCCGCCGCCCTGCTGACGCATCATAAAGAACCAGAAAATTGCCATTGCGCCAATTAAAAGAAGAGTGGGGAGCATGGAGATCCACCAGGGAGTTTCTTTTATCGGGAGGTAATCCGGCTGCATTTCGGTTGCGGAAAATCCGTTTTGCTGGTTGATGGTATCGATATCGGTAAGGAAAACGGAAACATTGGGAACAAGATATTCCATGGTTTCGCCTTTTTCTTTTCCTTCAGCGGGCTTTTTGGTAATGGTAAGTTCGCCGGTTCCAAGATCGAGGATATAGCTTTCAACTTCTGCATTTTCAAAAAGCTGAAGAATTTCGTAATATTTCGGCTTGATTTCCTCTTCCTTGTTCATGGTGAACATAAAGGAAGTGAGGAAAAGCAGAAGCACAAGCACCGCAACGTAAGTGATTATGGTTTTTATTTTGTTGTTCAAAAAAATATCAACTCCGATTTATATTTAGGTACCCCAGATAAGGGAATTTCAAACGATTATTTTTCGTAAATTTCGGGTTTGAGAACGCCGATGTAGGGAAGGTGGCGGTACTGCTGGTCAAAGTCGAGGCCGTAACCGACAACAAATTCGTCCGGAACGGTGAAGCAGAAATAATCCGCATGGATATCGGCAACTCTGCGTTCCGGTTTATCAAGAAGAGTTGCAACTCTGATGGAAGAAACGTTTCTCTGTTTAAGAAGGTTGGTAAGATAGGAAAGGGTCATTCCGCTGTCGAGGATATCTTCAACGATGAGGATATCTTTTCCGGAAAGATCATGGTCAAGGTCTTTAAGAATTTTTACAACACCGGAAGATTTGGTTCCGCCGCCATAGCTTGAAACGGACATAAAGTCGATGTTGAGCGGAATGGAAATTGCTCTCATAAGGTCTGCCATGAAAATTACGGAACCTTTGAGAACGGCAACGAGGAAAAGGTTCTTTCCGTCATAATCCTTGCTGATCTGCTTGCCCATTTTTTTAACGGCTTTTTTAATGTCTTTTTCGGAAATAAGGATTCTTTCGATATCTTCTTCAATAGTATGCATTTTTACGCTTCCTTTTCATCAGAATTGTTATATTTTGCAGCGGGTTTTTATAACCGCAGCATTGACAGTTTTTTCGGAAAGCCTTGCGCGCCTTGCAGCGCCCAGACCTTCGACCCAGAGCACGCCTTTATCATCGGCAACAACCATTACGGAATTTCGTTTTTCCGCAGGTATTTTTTCTTCGATGAAAAGTTTTTTTAGGGTTTTTGTTCCGCCGTGGATATCGGCTTTGTCGCCTTCAATTCGGGAACGGATGACCGCTGTGCCCTCTATTTTATCAAAATCAAATGTATCTTTTAAGACAAAATTATTAAATTTATATGAATTTTTAAATTCTTCATATGGAATTACCGAAATTGCTGCGGTTTTTTCCGGGGAAATTTCAAATTCGCCTTCAGTAAAAATCGTTTTTATAATTTCCGGAGCTTTTTCTGCTTTTGTTTCCTTAAAAACGATTCCGTTTTTTTGAACAAGATATTCGTTTTTGGAAAGTTCTTCTTTAAAATCCTCCGTTCCGAATCTTTCCGCAAGGCGGAGAGTTCTTTCAAAATCGAAAGCAAAACCGAAGTTTTCGAGAATCATCGCCGCAGCTCTGCTTTTTAAAGCCGGATGAGCGTTTTTGAGGAGTTTTCCGTCAAAACCGTTTTCTGTTTTTGATTTTTCAAGAAGGGCAGAGGCTTCGGAATCAATATAATCTCTGGTTTCGGAAAGATTTTTTGAAAGACGGAGAAAAGCTTTTTCAAAGCCGGGGTTTATTTCCTTCATCACCGGAATAACGCCGTGGCGGATCTTGTTGCGGGTATATTCATCGGTGAGATTGGTGCTGTCGGTAACATAACCGATTCCGTGCTCATGGGCGTAAGCCTCGATCTGTTCTCTTGAAAATTCAATGAGCGGGCGGATTATTTTGCCTCTTACGGGAGGGATTCCGCAGATTCCGGAAAGGGAAGCACCCCTTGAGGAATTGAAAATATAGGTTTCGGCGCAGTCCGAAAGGCTGTGGGCAGTGGCGATTCTTGCATTTTCACCGAGTTCCTCGGCACAATGCTCAAAAAACTCATATCGGAGCTTTCTTCCGGCTTCTTCGGTGCTCAGATGGTGTGTTTCGGCATATTCGGCAACGTTTGCGCTTAAAACCCGGCATTCAATACCGTATTTTTCACAAAGGGAACGGACAAAAGCTTCGTCTCTTTCGCTTTCTGCTCCGCGGAGGTTGTGGTTTATATGCGCGCAGATGATTTTAAAACCCATCTCCGTGCTCAGTTTCCAGAGAACATGGAGCAGAACAGAAGAATCGCATCCGCCGGAAACCGCCGCAACAACACCTTTGCAGTTTTCAAACATGCTGTAATGGGCGGCAACCTTTTTTACCGCGGCTGAATCAAGCGGCACGGTGCTCATCTTTCTTCCTCCAGCGTTGTGAATTTGGTGAACTGGCCGTCCCAACAGAGAGTTGCGGTTCCGGTTTCACCGTGGCGGTTTTTTGCAACGATTACTTCAACGGTGTCCGCTTCGGGAGTTGCAACGCCTTCCTGCTGCTGGTAATAGGATTCACGGTAGAGAAACATTACGATATCAGCATCCTGCTCGATTGAACCGGATTCACGAAGGTCGGAAAGCATGGGCTTGTGGCCCTGGCGGCTTTCGGTTCCACGGGAAAGCTGGGAAAGAACAATTACCGGAACATTGAGTTCCTTTGCCATAAGCTTGAGGTTTCTGGTCATTTCAGAAACTTCCTGAACGCGGTTGTCGCTGCGTTTTCCGGAAGACATAAGCTGAAGATAGTCGATTATAACAAGATCGAGATTTTTTACTCTTCTGAGTTTTGCCTTCATTTCCGAAACGGTGATACCTGCGGTATCGTCGATCAGGATATTGGTTTTGTTAAGCATCTGCGCGGCTTCCGCAAGTCTGGTCCAGTCGGAAGCTTCGAGAGAACCGATTCGGAGCTTCCAGCTTTCGACCATTGCTTCGCAGGAAAGCATACGGGAAGTTATCTGCTCGGAGCTCATTTCGAGAGAGAAGATAGCAACGTTCTTTTTCTGCTTCATCGCAACTTTTGCGGCAATGTTAAGCGCAAAGCTGGTTTTACCGAGACCCGGACGGGCCGCTATTATAACGAGGTCGGATTTGTTGAGACCGCCGAGCTTTGCATCAACGGCGGAATAACCGGTTTTAAGACCGAGATACTGTTCTCTGTCCTCGCCGGAAAGCTTGTTGATTCTGTCATAGGCTTCGATAAGGGTATCGCTTATGGGAATAAGTCCTCTGGCGTCGCGGCCCTGACGGATATCGTAGATTTTCTGCTCGGCGGAATCCAGAAGAAGCTTTCCTTCTGCGCCGCTTTCTCTTGCGTTGTTGAGGATATCGCCGGAAATTTCGATAAGGTTTCTGGTAAGCTGTTTATCAAGAATAATATCAACATATGCACCAAGATTTTTTACCGAGGGGACGATATCAACAAGGCGGGAAAGATAAATTTTTGCTTCTTGTTCGCTCTGGAAAATTTCGTCTTCCTTGGCGGCTTCAAGAAGGGTTATGAAGTCAACAGGTTCACCGGAAGTGAACATGCGGACCATTTCATTAAAAAGCGCTTTATGCTGGGGGCGATAGAACGCATCCGGACGGAGCCTTTCGACAAGTTCGGAAAGACAGCCCGGTTCAACAAGAACAGCACCGAGAACGCTCTGTTCCGCCTCAAGGCTATAGGGAAGATCCATTCCGAGCAAAAGCGGATTATCGTTTTCCAATGTTTTCACCTCTTTAAGGGGAAATAATTATTCAGAAACAAGAACAAAGATTTTTGCGGAAACGCCGTGGCCGAATTTAACTTCTGCGTTAAAGGTTCCGTAGGTTTTGATATCGCCTTCGAGAGAAACCTTTTTCTTGTCAACTTCGATACCGAACTGTTTTTTGATTTCTGCGGCAACGTCTGCTGCGGTGATGGAACCGAAAAGCTTTCCGCCGTTTCCGGCAACGCCGGAGAATTTAACGGTTTTTTCTTTTATAACGGCTGCGGAATCCATTGCTGCCTGTTTTTCAAGAGCAAGTTTGCGTTCTTTTGCGGCTTCTTTCTGTTTAAGTTCGTTAAGAGCCTGGGAGGTTGCTTCCATTGCGAGTTTTTTAGGGAGCAGGAAGTTTCTTGCATAACCATCGGAAGCGTTGATGAGTTCACCTTTTTTACCGGAACCTTTTACGTCTTCGAGAAGAATAACTTTCATATTAAATATCTCCTTTCGGGAATGTGTCATATTATGGTTTCCCCACAAGGGGGAGAAAATTTATTCGTCCGCATGTCCTGCGGCTTTTTCATAATAATCGTCGATTGCGGCAAAAAGTTTTTCTTTTGCTGCTTCGGGGGTGATATCGGGGATCTGGGCACCTGCCATTGTCTGGTGACCGCCGCCGCCGAGAGATTCCATAATTACCTGTACGTTCATTCCGCCAAGGCTTCTTGCGGAGAAAGAAACGCCAACGGGGGTTTTATACATTACAACGGAGGAGGCAACTCCTTTTATTGCAAGAAGTTCATCCGCCGCCTGAGGAGCGACGATTCCGATATCGTCGTAGGATTTTGCAAAGGAAACTGCGCAGCCGCGATAAATTTCTGCGGTGGAAACAATTTTGGAGCGGTGCTGATAGCTTGAAAGAGTTCCGCTGAAAAGTTCCTTTACCTTAACGGTGTCGGCGCCCATTTTCTTGAGATATGCGGCCGCTTCAAAAGTTCTTACGCCGGCGCGCATGGAAAAGCTTTTTGTATCAAGCATAATTCCTGCGAGAAGCGCTTCCGCTTCGGCTTTTTTGATTTTGCATCTTCCGTCCAGATACTGGAGAAGTTCGGTTATCATTTCGGAAGCGGAGGAAGCATAGGGTTCATGATAGAAAATCACCGCATTGTCGATGCTTCCGACCATTCTTCTGTGGTGGTCGATTACAACAACGTTTCTGCAGGAAGTAAAAATATCCTTGGATTCCAGAAGGTGAGGAATATGTGTATCAACAACAATAAGAAGGGTTTCTTCGTTTACAAGAGCCATTCCTTCCTCAGGAGAAATAAAGAGTTCAAGGGTTCCGGCTTTTTCGGTTTTGTCGATAAGGGGTTTTGCAAGGCAGGTTTCGCGGTTGACTACCATATGGCAATCCTTTTCCATATCGCGGACACCTTCTGCCATGCCGATTGCGGCGCCGATGCAGTCAAGGTCGCCGAAGCGGTGGCCCATAACAAGAACGTTGGAGCTGGATTCGATAAGATCCGCAAGAGCTGCAGCAACGACCCTTGTTTTGACTTTGGTACGTTTTTCAACACCTTTTGCAAAACCGCCGTAGAATTCATATCCGTTGACGGTTTTTACCGCAGCCTGGTCGCCGCCGCGTCCAAGAGCCATTTCCAGCGCCTGGAGAGAAAAATCGTTCAGCTTATCGAGAGGATAATCGCCTCTTGCAACACCGATTGAAAGAGTAACGGGCTGTTCTTCGCTGGTAAGAATTTTTCTTGCGCGGTCGAGTATGGAAAATCTTTCCTCCTCCATTTTACGAAGGTATTTTTCCTCAACTATGGCAACATATTTGGAACTGGAATTTCGTTTCAGGAAAGCGTGGTTTTCCGCAACAAAAGCTTCGAAAAGTTTTTCGACTTCGCCTTTGATCCAGCTTTTTTCGCTTTCCTTACAGTTTGCAAAAAGTTCTTCGAGGTTATCAAGGGTTATGGAAAGAACGGCGGGTTTGCTTTCTTCATAAAGTTTTTCGATTTTTCTTTCATTTGTTTTATCAATGAAATAAAAAGCAGAAAGTTTTTCTCCCAGACCGTCGGAAGTTGTTGCACAGACAAAATAGCTTCCGCCGTGGGAAGTGATCTCGCAGCCCTCCGGTGAAAAAGCTTTTTCGAGGTCAAAATTTTCGGAAAGATTTTTAATGTTTTTTCCGTAGCATTCTTCACCTTTTACAACGGAATCGTGAAAAAGTTCGTTGCTCCAGAGAATAAGTCCTTCTCTGTTTGTTACTACGACCGGAAGCGGAAATTTAGTAAGAGTATCGCTCTTGACCGCTCCAAGTCTTCCGCTTATATATTCAAGAAACTTTCTTGAATCTCGCCTTGCGGCAAAAAGCCTCCAGATTCCGAAGGCGAGAGCCGCAACGGTTATAACAAGCTGCAAAGCGAAAATTTTGCGGTCATAACCGGCTGCTATAGCGGTAAAAATTATAAGCACCGCCATAAAAGCAATAAGCGTTATTTCAAGAAGGTCGATTTTCTTTTTCATCAAAAATGCCTCCTGGGATCAAAATGGGTATGCTTTTCGAGCATATATATTGTTATTATAGCAAAACGGGCTTTAAGTTGCAATAAGATGTATGTAAATTATAATATTATAATAATAAAAAAAGCACCGCCGAAGCGGTGCTTTTTGTTTTATCGAAAAATTATTTTCCGAAAACGATTTCAACAGTATCCTGAGCGATCATGAGCTCTTCGTTGGTGGGGATTACCCAAGCTTCAACTTTGCTGTCGCCGGTGGAGAATTTAGCTTCTTTGCGGCTTGCGTTGTTGTTGAGTTCTTCGCCGATGGAAAGGCCGAGATATTCCATGTTGGAGCAGATTTCGCCACGCTGTACAGCGGAGTTTTCGCCGATACCGCCGGTGAAGATGATTGC
>JAZUAX010000074.1:0-25842 GCA_045638185.1 Oscillospiraceae bacterium
GGAAGAGGCCGAAAAAAGATATCCGGAATATCTTAAAGACCTTCTTTCGAAAGCAAAAGAGGTGTATAATATAACTTGTTCCGTCGCGGAAAAAATCAGCGAGACAAAAACTCCTCAAGGGGTTTTCGCCGTTTGCAAAATCGACGAAAAGCCGCTTGATTTCAGCAAAAACGGAGTTTTTGTTCTTCTTTCAAACCTTCAGGATCCGGGCAATATCGGCACCATTCTTCGTACCTGTGAAGCAATGGACGTTCGCGGAGTTTTGCTTTGCGGATGCAGCGACTGCTATTCCCCGAAGGTTTTGCGCGGAACAATGGGCTGTATTTTCCGCCTTCCGATAAAGGTGTTTTCTGAAACGGCCGAGGCTCTTTCGCTTCTTCGCGAAGCGGGAGTTTCCACCTATGCTTCTGCCTTAGCAGAAAATGCCCTTCTCCTTCCGGAGGTTAAATTCAGCGAAAAATCCTGCGTGCTCATCGGAAACGAAGGAAACGGACTTGAGCATGACGTTATCGAAGCCTGTGAGCACGTGGTTATGATACCCATGCCCGGAAAGGCCGAAAGTCTTAATGCAGCTTCCGCCGCGGCGATCATGATTTATTCCGCCGCAATGCAGAAATAACCGTTTCCTCAGCAATTTTGTGAAAGGAGGACCCGGAAAATGAGTCTTGAACATTGGGCCTGGCTTGGAATTGCAGCACAGCCCGGCAATAAAATTGTTGATGATATTCTTCGGGTTTTTCCCGATCCGGAGGAGTTTTTCCTTTCCGGAGATTGAGGAATTGAAAAAGTCGGCACCATCAATTCCGCGGACGCTTTAAGGATCCGCGCAACCAATCTTGACGTTGCGAAAAGGGCCATTGATTCCGCTTTGAATTACGGTGCAAAAATTCTTACCAAAGAATCCGAATTTTATCCGCAGAACCTTCTTAATATAGTTTCCGCGCCGCCGGTACTTTATGTCCTTGGCGACGAGACCTGTCTTAACATGGAACCCGCCGTTGCGGTTGTCGGAACAAGAAGGATAAGCGAATACGGAAACAAAATGGCACAGGTCATTGCCGGAGGACTTGGAAGCGCAGGCGCACTTGTTGTTTCCGGAATGGCGCTTGGAATAGATTCCGCCGCACACAAAGCCTGTCTTTCCGCCGGAGGAAAAACCGTTGCGGTACAGGGCTGCGGAATCTGTAAAACCTTTCCGCCGGAAAATATTGAACTTAAGGAACTTATTGCCGCAAACGGCGCAGTTATAAGCGAATTTGTTCCGGATGCAGAAGCCCGCTCGAGCTTTTTTCCCATCAGAAACCGAATCGTTTCCGGAATGAGCCTTGGAGTATGCGTTGTTGAAGCCGCCGCAAGAAGCGGAACTTCCATCACCGCAAACCTTGCTTTTGAGCAGGGAAGAAAGGTTTTTGCCGTTCCGGCGGACGTTAACCGCACCACTTCCCAGGGAACTTTCCGTCTTCTTCGAAACGGAGCTATTCCCGTTGCGGATGCGAAGGATATTCTTATGGAATTTGGAGAAGAATATACTTCTCATCTCAGTTTTGAAAAAATTCAGAAACGCAAAACCGAAAAGAATCCGGAAGCCAAAAACGACCGACCGGCAAAAGCGGTTAAAAAAGCACCGCCGCCCGGTCTTTCCAAAAACGCCGCCGCGATCTACGGTGTTCTTGACAGAACGCCAAAAAGCGCGGACGAAATTTCGGATCTTACAGGTCTTGCTTCTTCAGCAGTTGCGGTGGGTCTTACCGAGCTTGAACTTCTCGGGCTTATAATCCCCGCTTCCGGAAGAAGATTTGTTGTTGCATAAACAAAAAGCTTTTCCTTTTTGGAAAAGCCTGACTATAAATTTTTTAGGGGGTATTATTACGGCAGCAGAAACCAAAACAACAAAACGCTCCGCTAAAACCGCAAAAAATCTTGTTATAGTGGAGTCCCCTGCTAAAGCAAAAACCATTGAAAAATATCTTGGCGAAGATTTTACCGTTGTTGCGTCCATGGGCCACGTTCGTGATCTTCCGAAAACCACCCTTGGAATCGACGTTAAAAACGGTTTTGTTCCCCAGTACATTCTTATATCCGGCAAAGAAAACCTTGTTCGCAGCCTTAAAAAACAGGCCGCAGCCGCAGATTATGTTTATCTCGCAACGGACCCTGACCGCGAGGGCGAAGCCATTTCCTGGCATCTTGCAAAACTTCTCGGTCTTCCAATGGATGCGCAAAACCGCGTAACTTTCAACGAGATCACTCATTTTGGCGTTGAACAGGGTATGTCCGCACCCAGAAGCATCGATACCGACCTTGTTAACGCACAGCAGGGCCGCGGAGTTCTTGACAGAATCGTGGGCTATAAACTCAGCCCTTTCCTCTGGAAAAACATCCGCGGAGGTTCTTCCCTTTCCGCCGGAAGAGTTCAGTCCGTTGCGGTAAAACTTATTGTTGACCGCGAGCGCGAGATCGAGGCTTTTAACCCTGAAGAATATTGGTCCATTGATGCAAAACTTTGCGAAAAAGGCGAAACTTCCACTTTTTCCGCAAAACTCCAGACCAAAAACGGCGAAAAAATCGAAATTAAAAACGGCGAAGAAGCAACAGCAATTGTTGATGAACTCCACGGAGTTCCTTTCACCGTTGGCGAAATCAAAAAAAGCGTCCGCAAAAAACAGCCCGCTCCGCCTTTTATAACTTCAACCCTTCAGCAGGAAGCTTCGCTCCGTCTCAGCTTCCAGCCCAGGAGAACCATGAGAATCGCTCAGGAACTTTATGAAGGTATTGACGTTCCCGGCCTCGGCGCAGTCGGTCTTATCACCTATATGAGAACCGACTCTCTCCGTATTTCCGCAGAAGCAAAACAGGCCGCCGCAACCTATATCGAAAAAAATTACGGCAAGGAATATCTTGCAACCGGAACAAAGGCTTATAAAGCAAAAGCCGGCGCACAGGACGCTCACGAAGCTATCCGCCCCACCATGCCGGAGCTTTCTCCTGAAAGACTTAAGGAAAGCCTTACTCCCGAACAGTATAAACTTTATAAACTGGTCTGGGAACGCTTTATTGCAAGCCAGATGGCCGCTGCACTTTATGATACCATTTCCATTGATATCAATGCAGGCGATTACGGATTTAAAGCAAGCGGTTTCTCCGTCCGTTTCGACGGTTTCTCCGTTCTCTATCCTTACGGCGATGAAGAAAAATCCTCCATTCCGAAACATGCAAATTCCGGCGATGTTCTGAAGGTCCGCGAAATCAAACCCAACCAGCATTTCACTGCGCCGCCTTCCAGATATACCGAAGCTTCTCTCATCAAGGCTCTTGAGGAAAACGGAATCGGAAGACCTTCCACTTATGCGCCTATCATCACCACTATAATCAGCAGAAACTACGTTGAAAAAGAGGGCAAGGCTCTTAAGCCCACCGCTCTCGGAACTGTTACCGTTGATCTCATCACCGAACATTTCTCCAACATTGTTGACGTTGATTTCACCGCAAAGATGGAAAAAGACCTGGATAAGGTTGAAAACGGAAAAACCGACTGGGTCCATATGATGAAAAAATTCTATGAGGATTTCCAGAAATCCCTTGAACTTGCCCAGAAAAACCAGGGCGCAGAAAAAATCCAGGTTCCCGAAGAGGAAACCGACGTTATCTGCGAAAAATGCGGCAGAAAGATGGTTGTTAAAACCGGCCGCTTCGGAAAATTCCTTGCATGCCCCGGATATCCTGCCTGCCAGAACACCAAACGAATCGTTAAGGAAACCGGCGGCGAATGTCCCCTTTGCGGCGCAAGAATCCTTTCCAAAAAATCCAAAACCGGAAAAACCTATTACGGCTGTGAACACAACCCCAGCTGCGGATTCATGAGCTGGGACGAACCCACCGCCGAAAAATGCCCGAACTGCGGAAAAACACTTCTCAATAAAAAAGGCAGAAACGCAAAAATCTATTGTTCCAACCCGGAATGTGATTACGAAAGAGCGGTGGCCGGAAAATGAGCGAAAAAATAACCGTTATCGGGGCAGGTCTTGCGGGCTGCGAAGCTGCGCATAAACTCTCCTCCCTTGGATTTTCCGTCCGCCTTTGCGAAATGAAGCCGGAAAAATATTCCCCGGCTCACAAAAGCGAAAATTTTGCGGAGCTTGTCTGCTCCAACTCTCTTAAAGCAATGCGTCTCGGTTCCGCCGCAGGTCTTCTCAAGGAAGAAATGAGAAGACTCGGTTCCATAACTATGGAGGCTGCGGAAAAAACCGCAGTTGCCGCCGGCGGTGCTTTGGCAGTTGACCGCGAAAAATTTGCGGAATATATAACCGAAAAAATCAAATCCGACCCGAACATTGAAATCGTTTACGGCGAAGTTACCGATGTTCCGGAAGAAGGAATCGTAATTTTTACAACCGGTCCCCTTACTTCCGATTCTCTTGCGGAAAATCTTAAGGAACGCTTTGGCGGAACTCTTTCCTTCTATGATGCGGTCGCTCCCATTGTTTCCGCAGATTCCCTCGATTGGGACAAGGTTTTCATGGGCGCAAGATATGACCGCGGCGAAGCGGATTATGTAAACTGCCCCATGGAAAGAGATGAATACGATGCATTCTATGAGGCTCTCGTAACTGCGGAAAGAGCTCCTCTCCATGAATTTGAAACCGCAGACCCCAAGGTTTACGAAGGCTGCATGCCTGTTGAAATAATGGCTTCCCGCGGACACGATACTCTCCGTTTCGGACCTCTCCGTCCGGTTGGTCTGACCGACCCCCACACCGGAAGAAGACCCTGGGCAAACGTCCAGCTCCGCAGAGAGAACGCCGAGGGAACCATGTATAACCTTGTCGGTTTCCAGACCAACCTTAAATTCGGCGAACAGAAAAGGGTTTTTTCCATGATTCCCGGGCTCGAAAATGCCGAGTTTCTCCGCTATGGAGTTATGCACAGGGATACCTTTATGGATTCCCCGCGCCTTCTTGATAAAAACCTTTCCCTTAAAGCGGAACCCCGCCTTTTCTTCGCCGGTCAGTTCACCGGAGTTGAAGGCTACACCGAATCCGCCGCAACAGGAATTCTCGCGGGCATCAACGCCGCAAGATTTGCCGAGGGAAAAGAACCCCTTATCCTTCCGGAGCTTACCATGCTGGGCGCTCTGGTAAATTACATCACAGACGAGAACGTGGAAAATTTCCAGCCCATGGGCGCTAATATGGGACTTCTTCCCCCTCTCCCGAACAAGATCCGCCACAAGGACGAACGCTATCTTGCAGTTGCCGAAAGAGCGGTTGCCGCATTGGAGGAAATTTTATGAAAATTATAATTGATATTTACGGCGGCGATAACGCACCTCTTGCTCCTCTCAAAGGCGCAGAAATGGCCGTTAAAGAACTTGGCGTTGAAATTATTGCCGTGGGTAACGAAGCAGAAATGAAGGAAATCTGCGAAAAAGAAAATATTTCCACCGAAGGATTCACCTTTGTTGATGCTCCGCTTGTTATGCCCGTTTGTGCAGAACCCACTTCCGCACTCAAAGAATATAAAGAAAGCAGCCTTGTAAAAGGTCTTGAACTTCTTTCCAAGGGCGAAGGCGACGCTTATGTGGGCGCAGGTTCCACCGGCGCAATCGTTGTTGCCGCAACTCTTATAGTAAAACGCATCAAAGGAATCAAAAGAGCTGCTCTTGCTTCCGTTCTTCCGGGACTTGAGCACGATTATATGCTTCTTGACCTTGGCGCAAACGTTGAATGCCGCCCCGAAATGCTCAACCAGTTCGGAATGATGGGCAGCGTTTATATGCAGAGCGTTGAAGGCGTTAAAAACCCCACCGTCGGTCTTATAAACATCGGCGTTGAGGAAAGCAAGGGCACCGAACTTCAGAAAGAAGCTTTTGCCCTTATGCAGAAAGCGGATTATAACTTCATCGGAAACGTTGAAGTCCGCGACGTTCCTGCCGGAGCCTGCGACGTTGCCGTTGCAGACGGCTGGACCGGAAACATTGTGCTCAAAACCATTGAAGGACTTGGAAAAGGCTTTGGAAAAATGCTTAAAGGCATGCTCATGAAAAACGGCCTTACCAAAATCTGTGCCCTTGTTCTTAAAGACGGTATCAGAAACTTCAAGGATAAGATGGATTCCACCAAAAGAGGCGGCGCTCCTCTTCTCGGAATTGCAAAACCGGTTATCAAAGCCCACGGAAACAGCAACCCTGTTGCTTTTAAAAATGCAATCAAGCAGGCAAAGATTTTTGTTGAAACCGATATCAACGGAACCATTTCCTCTGCTATTGCAAAAATGAAGGAGGAAAAAGCCGAATGAGCACCAAAGACCTTTCTCTGCTTGAGGAACGCCTTGGATATAAGTTCAGGAATATAAAATTTCTTGAAACGGGCGTTACACATTCTTCCTTTTCCAACGAAACAAAAGAACACGTGCCTTATAACGAACGTCAGGAGTTCCTTGGCGATGCGGTTCTGAGCATTATTGTTTCCGATTATATCTTTGAAAATTATACAAAACTTCCCGAGGGCGAACTTACAAAGCTCCGCGCTTCCCTTGTTTGTGAAAAAAGCCTCTGCGGCTTTGCAAACGAAATTGAACTTGGTTCCTTCCTCCGCCTCGGACACGGCGAAGAGCTTATGGGCGGCCGCGAAAGACCTTCGATCCTCGCAGATGCCTTTGAAGCAATGCTCGCCGCAATTTATCTTGACGGCGGAATTGAACCCGCAACCGAAGTTGTGCTCAGATTTGTTAAAAAAGCTCTTGAACACGTTGAAAACGTTGCTTTTAAGGATTATAAAACTCTTCTTCAGGAAATCGTTCAGAAAAATCCGGAAGAAAGACTTACTTATGTGCTCGTTGGCGAAAGCGGACCCGACCATGACAAACGTTTTGAGGTCGACGTTATGCTCAACAGCAACGTAATCGGCCACGGAATCGGCAAAAGCAAAAAGGCTGCCGAACAGCACGCTGCAAAAGAAGCACTGGAGTTGATGGGACAATGAAACATGCCAATATAGCTTTCTTTGTTCCAATGGTCGGCTGCCCTCACAGATGCTCGTTCTGTGACCAGAATTCCATAACCGGCGAAAGCAGCATTCCCACACCGGAAGAAGTTGATAAAACTCTCAAAAAAGCCGCGAGAGAACTTTCCGGTTTTTCCGAAAAAGCGGAAATTGCCTTTTTCGGCGGAAGTTTTACGATGATCCCAAGGGAGCTTATGCTCAGTCTCCTTGCTCCGGCAAAGAAATGGATCGACAGAAAAGCTTTTTCCGGAATCAGAATAAGCACAAGACCGGACGCCATTGATGAAGAAGTTCTTTCTGTGCTCAAGGAATATGGAGTTACCTCCATTGAACTCGGCGCCCAGAGCTGCAGCAATGCTGTTCTTGAAAAGAACCACAGAGGACACAGCTTTGAAGATACCCAGAAAGCGGCGGAACTTATCAAAAACGCCGGTTTTTCCCTTGGTCTCCAGATGATGACCGGCATGCCCGGTTCCACAAAGGATGAAGATATCCTTACCGCCGCAAGATTTGCTGCCCTTAAACCGGACACCATGCGGATCTATCCCACCCTTGTGCTCAAAAACACTCTTTTGGCGAAATGGTTTGAAAACGGCGAATATATTCCCCAGACTATTGAAGAAGCGGCGGCGGAATGTGCCGAACTTCTTGATATCTTTGAACTTTATAAAATCAAAGTAATCCGTCTTGGGCTCCATGCGGAAGAATCCCTTGAGGAAAATCTTGTTGCCGGACCTTATCACCCGGCCTTCAGGGAAATTTGCGAAAGTCTCCGCTTCCGCAAAAAAATCGCTCCGATGCTGACAAGGCTTCCGAAAGGAAGCTACGTTCTCAAAGTTGCTCCCTCCGAAGTTTCCAAATGCTCCGGACAGAAGCGAAGCAACATTGAACATTGGCAGAGCCTTGGTTATGAAATCAAAGTTGTTCCGGATAAAAACCTTAACCCGGGCGATTTTGAGGTTATGATGTCAAATATGCCTTCTCTTTAAGAGGAAGGCTGAACAACCCTTTTTATTCTTAAAACAAGGAAGTGAAAACTTGTTTCTTAAATATCTCGAGCTTTCGGGCTTCAAATCTTTTCCGGATAAAACCCGCCTTAACTTCGGCCGAGGAATGACCGCAGTTGTTGGCCCCAACGGAAGCGGAAAAAGTAACATAAGCGACGCAGTGCGTTGGGTTCTTGGCGAAATGTCCACAAAAGCACTCCGCGGAGGAAAGATGGAGGACGTTATTTTTAACGGAACCCATCTTCGCCATGCCCACGGTTTTGCTGAGGTACGCATTTGTTTTGATAACAGCGACCGCGCCCTTGCTTATGATTCCGACGAAGTAATCGTTTCCAGAAAATATTATCGCAACGGCGATTCCGATTATAAAATCGGCGACAAAACCTGCCGTCTTAAAGATATCAACGAACTTTTCATGGATACCGGTCTCGGCAGAGACGGTTATTCCATTATCGGACAGGGCAAAATTGCGGAAATTGTTGGCGCAAAGCCCAACCAGCGCCGCGAAATTTTTGAGGAAGCTTCCGGAATTTCCAAATTCCGCTACCGCAAGGAGGAGGCCGAAAAAAGCCTTTCCAAAGCGGACGAAAACCTTCTTCGCCTCCGCGATAACCTTTCCGCTCTCGAAGAGCGCGTTGGCCCTCTTCTTGAACAATCCGAAAAGGCCAAAAAATTCCTTGAACTTTCCGAGGAAAAGAAATCGCTTGAAATTTCCGTCTGGATGCGTTCTCTCCACCGCCTTAAAAGCCAGCTTGCGGAACAGAACAGCACTCTCGGAGTTTATCAGAGCGAATATGATTCTCTGGATAAGGACTATAACGAAGCGGAAAACCGCATCAATGCCCTTTATGAACAGATCAAAGACCTTGACATAACCGTTGAGGAAAAACGCGCAAAAATAAGCGAAAACGAAATTGCTCTCGGCGAACTCACCGCAAAATCCGCGGTTTGCCAGAACGATATTGAACATAACGAAAGCGAAATTTCCCGAATTGATGAGGAAATTTCCCTTCTTTCCGCAGACAGTTCCGAAGGCGATTCTGTAATAGAACAGCGCAGAAATGAACTTTCCGCAAAAGAGGAAGAAGCCGAAAAACTTTCCGGCGAGGAAAAACGCCTTCTTTCCCTCGGGGAAGAAATTTCCGCAGAAAAAACTTCTGCAAACGGCGAAAAATCTGCCCTTGAAGCAAAAATTTCCGAAGCGGAAACCGAACTTGGACATATCAGCGTTGTTCTTGCAACCGCAAAAAACGATAAAGTCCAGTATTCCGAACGCCTTGAACAGCTTTCCCTTTCCGCAAACCAGAAGCTCGCCCTTATTGACGGTTATAAAAACGAGCTTATCGATGTAAACGATCTTCTTGAAGAAATTGAAGAAAAGACCGACAGCATCAACAACACCAAAGCCGGAATGATGATGAAACGCGACCTTCGCAAAAAACAGCTTTCCGAACTTGATGAAAAACGCGCAAAAATCCGCCGCGAGGCAGATTCCTTCAGCCAGCGCGCAAAACTTCTTGAGGACCTTGAACGCAATATGGAAGGCTTCGGCCCTTCCGTAAAATTTGTTCTGGATAAAGGCGCCGCAGGCGCTCTTCGCGGAATTCTTGAACCTGTTTCAAAAATTCTTTCCGTTGATGCTAAATATTCCCTTGCGGTAGAAACCGCAGTTGGCGCTGCCCTCCAAAATGTTGTTGTAACCGATGAGGATGCGGCAAAAAAAGCTATCCGCATGCTTAAGGAACAGGGCCGCGGAAGAGTTACTTTCCTCCCCCTTACTACCATCAAAGGAAACAAGCTCGAGGAACGTGGACTTTCTGATTGCGAAGGCTTTATCGGAATCGGTTCCGACCTTGTTAAAAACGAACCGAAATTCGACGGAATCGTAAAATCCGTTCTCGGAAGAATCGTTGTTGCGGAAGATCTCGATTGCGCCACCGCAATTGCAAAAAAATTCGGATATAAATTCAGAATCGTAACCCTTGACGGACAGCTTGTTAACGCAGGCGGTTCCCTCACCGGCGGTTCCAGCGTTAAATCCGCAGGTATTCTTTCCAGAAAACAGGAAATCGAAGAACTTCTTAAGAAAGCCGCCGCAGCGGAAAAACTTCTTTCCGAAGGCGAAGGCGATTATAACAGACTTAAGGAAGAAATTTCCGCAATGGAAGCGGATTCCCTTGCAACCGAAAGCGAACTTCGTACCCTTTCTGAAGATAAGATCCGCGCAGAGGGCGAAAAGAAACGTCTTCTTATCCAGATTTCCGATGCAGAAGCTGCAGGAACCGAAGCAGAAACCCAGCGCAATATCCTCGGAAAAGCAATTAAAGATGCCGAAAGCAGAATTTCCGAATATGAAACTCTCCTTTCCGAAAGGACCGAACGCAAAACCGCTCTTCTTTCCGAAGTTTCCAAAATTGAAGGAAAACTTTTCGCAATCGGCGAAAAGGAAGCAAAAAACAGTTCCGATCTTTCCGCACTTGCGCTTTCCGCCGCAATTATCAAAAAGGATATGGAAGCTATCGAAACCGCTATTTCCCAGCTTCTTGAAAACAGAGAACAGCGCGGAGAAAAAATTGCTTCCCTTAACGAACGCAAAGCTCTTGTTGCAGATAAAAACGCGGCTCTTTCCGAGGAAATCAGAGAAATCGAAAATGAAAAACTTCGTCTTTCCAACCTTTCCGAAGAAAGCAAAAACGAAATTTCCGCGCTTTTTTCACAGCGTCAGGATTTTGAAAGAAACGCAACCGAAGAACGTACCGTTCAGAAAAACACCGTTGCTCTCCGTGAGGAAGCTTCCGGCAAGCTTATCAAAGCAAGAAGCCGCCTTGAGGAAATGCAGGTGGATTATGACCGCATAATCGGCCAGCTCTGGGACGAATATGAAATGACCTTCAGTATGGCAGAGGAAGTTGCAGAGGAAATTACCGAACCGCAGAAGGCAACCCGCCGTCTTAACGAGATCCGCAGCAAGATCAAAGCTCTCGGAAACGTAGACGTTTCCGCAATTGAAGAATTCAAAGAAGTTTCCGAACGTTATGAATTCATGAAGACCCAGATCGAGGATGCTGAAAAATCCCGCGACGAACTGAGAAACCTTATCCGCAACCTTATGGGCCAGATGAGGACCATCTTCCTCGATCGCTTCACCCAGATCGCCGGAAACTTTGCCGTTGTTTTCAAGGAACTTTTCGGCGGCGGCGAAGCAAAACTTTTCCTTACCGATCCTAACAACGTTCTTGAATCCGGAATTGAAATCACCGTTCAGCCTCCGGGCAAAATCATCAACAACCTTGCTTCCCTTTCCGGCGGTGAACAGACCTTTGTTGCAATCGCAATTTATTTTGCAATCCTCAAAGTCCGTCCCGCACCGTTCTGTATCCTGGACGAAATCGAAGCGGCCCTTGACGAAGCCAACGTTGACCGCTATGCGGATTATCTCCTCCGTCTTACAGAAAACACCCAGTTTATCGCAATTACCCACCGCCGCGGAACAATGGAGCATGCGGATCGCCTTTACGGCGTAACCATGCAGGAGGAAGGCGTTTCCAAGCTTTTGGAACTTACTCTTGCGGAAGTTGAAAACATAGATAAATAAGTATATTTTTTACATAAAAGGGAAAACTTAAAGCGGGCGGAAAATATCCGCCCCTACTTTGGCTTTTTGCAAAAGGAGGTTTTCCTTTTTGAATATACTTATGATCGACGATATGCTTTTGCCCGAAGCGGCAAAGGCAGATTCTCCCCAGCGGCGGCTTTTTCTTCGGTTTTCTGAAGAAAACCGCCGGCGCAGGATTTTTCTTGCAAAGGAATTTCAGAAACTCGGAGCAGATGTCCTTTTGGTAAGGCTCGGCTTTTGCGGAAAAAACTCCGCCCTTTCCTTCGAATTTTGTGAAACCGAGGGAATAAGCCAGCTTTTTGTTAAAGTTCCGGAAAGGAAAAATAAAAACTTTCTCCGCTCCGGGGAACTTCTGGAATTCTGTTCCGCCCTTCTGGAAAATTCTCCGGGCCTTGCCGGACTTTTTAAACCGGAAGTGGTTATCTCCGGCGGAGTTCTTAACATTGGTTTTTCCGCCGCGGAAAAAATTGCAGAAAGCGCAGGAGCCGTTTTTATAACCGAAGCCTGCAGCCCTTCCGATAAAATTCTGCGGCGTTTTGCATTAAGCTCAAAACTTTCGGCCCTGCCGTTTTTTCTTAAAAAATCAGCAGAAAAAGCTTTTTCAAAAAGCGATTTTGTGCTCGGTTTTTTCCCAAAGGTTCCTTCGGAATTTTCCGGTGCTCAAAAAGTTTTTCCTGCGGTGCTTCCGCCTTCTTTTTATAGTTCCGGGCCTTCCGCAAAGGCTGAGATCCTCCGAGAAAAGCTTTCCGCCTTTGGCGAAGGAAAAAACTTTGTGCTCGCTTTTTGCGGCGAACTTGAAAACGGATTTTCCATAGAGGAACTCATCCTTTCTGCCGCAAATTTCGGCGAAAAATTTTCGCTCTGTTTCCTTTCGGAAGGAACAAAAAAGCCTTATTTCAAGCGGTTTTGTTCAGAAAAAGGAATAAAAAACGTTTTCTTTTTCGATGACGTTCCGAAAGATGAAATGCCTTTTATCCTTTCCGGGGCAGATGCTGTTTTTGTTTCGGAATTTGATTTTTCAAAAGGGCTTTTTCCGGAACAGGAAAACTTCTGGAACGCTCTCGGTGCTCAAAAACCGGTTCTTGCCGCCTGCGAGCATTGGGTGGATTTTTTCCGGAAAGCCGGCGGCGCCGTTATTGTTAAACCGCGCAGAAAAGACAGCATTTCTCTCGGGATCAAAACTCTTTTGAGCATGGCTGAGACCGACAGAGAGATTTTAGGAAATTCCAACAGAAATTTTTACGAAAAAAATTCCCCGGGAAATTTTGCAAGGGAATATTTTTCGCTTTTTGACAATCTTTTATCACAAAAGGAGAACAAAAAATGATCCTTGTTATCGACATCGGGAACACGACAATGGAATTCGGACTTTATGAAGGTGAAAAGCTCACCGGGGTTTTCCGCCTTGGTTCAAAGCGCGACATAACTTCCGACGAAGTGGGCCTTTTTGTAACCCAGTTTTTTGAATATAAAGGTTTTTCCGTTTCCGAAGTTTCCGACGTTATCATAAGTTCCGTTGTTCCCCAGGTAAACTATTCCGTCTGCAGTGCAGTCAGAAAATATTTTGACCGTGAACCCCTTGTTATCGGCGAAAACATTTTCTGCAACATGCCGAACCTTTACGAAAACCCGAAGGAAGTCGGCGCAGACAGACTTGTTGATTCCTACGCCGCATTCAAAAAATATGGCGGCCCGCTCATCATAGTCGATTTTGGCACAGCAACCACCTGCGAAGCGGTTTCTGAAGCCGGAGAATATCTCGGCGGTATCATCTATCCCGGTATCAAAACTTCCATGGACGCCCTTTACGAAAAGGCTGCGAAGCTCCCCAAAATCGAAATCCTTAAACCGGAATTCGCTCTTGGAAAAAACACCGTTTCCTCAATGCAAAGCGGCGCTTATTACGGATATCTCGGTGCCATTGACATGATGGTAAAAAATCTTAAAGCAGTCATCGGCGAAAACGCAAAAGTAATTGCCACCGGCGGTTTTGCAAGGCTTTTTGCCGAAGAGGAACTTTTTGACAAAATTGACCAGCGCCTTCCCCTTGAAGGAATTAAAATGGTTTACGAAGATTCGAAAAAATGAGATAAAAAAGGCGACCCGCCAGGGGTCGCTTTTCTTTTTTTATTCAATATTCTCTTCTAAAAGAAGTTCCGTTCCGTTATAGATTATCGAAACAATTTCTTTTGGGTCCAAAGGGGTTCTAAAAATAATTCTTTCAAGTTCAAGACTCAGAAAATCCGCTTTTGTTCCGTTGGAAAGGATAACTTCAAAACTGTTCATTTCCGGAAGGTTTCCTTCTATTTTCATAGAAATTTTTGAACAGCTGATTTTTATATTTTCGTCCGCGGTTTCAAGAAGGATATCTTCCATTCTCGGTTCGGCTTTAAAATCGATTTTCCAATCGCCGGAAAGCCAGTTTTTCTGAACGATCTCGCCTTTTCTGCGGAAGCAAAGATTTTCTATATCCTCATAATCAACTTCATATAAATATGAATTAAAGACGAAACCGAGTTTGTCCATGAAATTATGCCATTCTATCCATTCAAGCACTTTGCCCGACATCGGATCATATAGCTCATATTTTCCTCTTCTTTCAACGCCGTCGCCCCAAGGGGTTCTTGTTACCAAAAGAAGCCTTCCGTCCTTATATTCCGCAAGGTCAATATAGCTATCCTCATAGGCCGGAACATCAAGCCATTGATATTCCGCGTAATATCCGTAAGGCCATTCCTTGCCGAAACGGATTATATATTCTCCTTCAACATATTCGCTTTGCTCAATGGCAGAAAGGATATCCGTTTCATAGATTTTCGAACCCTGTTCTTCCGGCGCAGTCACTTCCGAAAAAGAAATGCTTCCGCTTTCAGCCTGCATTTCTCCGTTCCATTCCGCAATCATGTAACCGACGAGGGTATCTTCATCGCGGTTTTCGTCAAGCATTCCGCCGTAATATCCGATTTCTGTATCAACGGAAGCCTCACCAAAGGAAAGCCAGGGCATAACCTGCGCGCCTTTTGGAATTTCACCGTCATAATAATCAAACTGCCAGAGAAGATACATAATTCTCTCGTCCGCAAGGGCGGAAATCACTGTGAATTCGGAACCGGTTTTTTCTTCCGTTTCCGGAACGATTTCCACCGGGGTGCTTTCTTCGATGATCTGTTTATCTTCTTCGATGATTTCCGCTTCTTCACGACCAAAAAGGTCGGCAAAGGAAATGTTGAAGCGAAGGGCCGCAACGGTTCCCACAGAAAGAAGCATTATAATTGCCGCCGCCAGGATTATCGCAAAGTTTTTTCGGTGGTTTCTTTTCGGCGGATTTTCCGCCCAAAGAATAAGGTCATCGCCGATTTCTCCGATTGCTTTCCATAAAATTTCGCTGTTCATACCAGGAATCCCTCCTTTTCGAGTTCTTCCCGAAGCTTTTTACGAAGACGGAAAAGTATATTTTTTACCCTTGTTTCGTTTATTTTTGCGTTTTCCGCAATATCCGAAAAGCTTTCGCCATACCAATATCTGCGGATAAAAACATAGCGTTTCTCTTCCGTAAGGTTCCGGAGAAATTTATCAATATATTCCGAAAGGGATTTTGCATCAATTTCCTCTTCAACAGTTCCGCTTGCCGCAACAATTTCCGAAAGTTCTTCGATAGGTTCAAAAACTGCTTTTCGCTTTGCGGTGTTTTTCTTCCGGAACAAATTAAGAGAAATGTTTCGGGTGATTTTTCCGAGGAAAACCCTAAGGCAATTCGGAATTGTCGGCGGAATGTTGTTCCAGGCACAAAGCCATGTGTCGGAAAGGCATTCTTCCTCATCAAGTTCATTATGTAAAATGTTTTTTGCAATTACGGAACAATAGGGAGAATATTTCTCCGATGTTTCGGAAATTGCTTCTTCGTTCCTCATAAAATAAAGTTCGATTATTTTTGAATCTTCCATTCCAAAAAACCTCCTTTCACAGATATAGACACCAAAAATCCGCCGAAGGATACACCCACCCGGCGGATTTTTTAATTATTCACTAAAATTCTCTTCCAAAAGAAGTTCCTGCTCCGTTCCGTTCGAAAGGGTTTCAAAACGGTTGAATGCCGGAAGAAGGCGGCTGTTATAGGAAGAAACCGCGCTGTCGTAAGCGGTTCTTGCGTTTGAGAGAGCCTTGTCGATTTTATCGAAATGTCCGTAGAAGGTTTCAAAGCGCTTGATAAGTTCCTTGCTCTGCTTTGCAATTTCCTTGGCGTTTTTGCTCATTGCGTTTTCCTGCCAGCCGATGGAAACGGATTTGAGGAAAGCATAGAAAGTCATGGGCGAAAGGAGAAGAACGTTCTTTTCCATTGCGTAACCGAAAATCTCGCGGTCGGTAGCAAAAGCGGCGGAAAGTCCGCTTTCATAAGGAACAACCATTGCCACCATTTCAACGCTTCTGTCCTCGCTTTTCCAATAGGCCTTGCGGTAAAGGGTGTCGATATGTCCCCTGAGCGCTTTTACGTGTTCGGAAAGGTGTTTTGCTCTTGCGGCTTCGTCGGTATCGTCCAGATACGCAAGATAGGAATTCATCGGGGCTTTGCTGTCAACGGGAACGCTGCGTCCGCCGGTGAGGTGGATAACCATATCCGGGCGGCTTCCCTCAACGTTGACTTCCTGCTCCTCAAAATCAATGTGCTCCACCATTCCCGCAAGTTCGGCAATTCTGCGGAGCTGTTCTTCGCCCCATTTTCCGCGCTGTGCGTTGTTTTTAAGAGTGGAGTTAAGAAGGTCGGTGGCGTTTTTAAGTTCGCTGTTCTGTTTCTGAAGGCTTTCAACCTTTTCGTTAAGTCCGCTGTAAGCAGAAGCGCGCTTTTGTTCAAGTTCTTCAACCTTTGCGCGAAGTTCCTTCAGTTCGCTTGCAACCGGTGTTACAATTCCGCCGAGTTTGTCGTTTGCGCTTTCGAGGAAAACCTTGTTGTTGCTTTCGGTTATATTTTTGGAAATGCTTGCGAAGGAATCTTTAAGGCTTGTGTCCGCTTTTTCGATCCATTCCCTGATGTTTTTGTTGCTTTCTTCGGTGGCTGCGGCTTTTGCGGAAACCGCCGAAAGCTTTTGCGAAAGTTCCTCTGCTTTTTCGGAAAATTCTGCGCTTTTTCTTTCCCCTTCGTTTGCGCGGAAAGTTTCGGTTTTAAGGATCGTTTCCTTAACGGCAATTTCCCTTTCCTTTTCGGAAATTTCATAAAGGAGCTTTTCGCGGTCTCTGCGGTTTTCATCAATTTTTGCGGAAAGGTTTTCTTTTTCCGCTTTAAGATTTCCGTTCTCGGTTTTAAGGGCGGAAATCTTTCCGTTTTGTATTAAAAAAGCCGCCAGAAAGCCAAGAATAAGAGTTACGAGGGCAATTATTATTGCAGCTGCAAGATTGATTTCGGGCATAGTGCACCTCCGTTTTTATATATACATATATTTTATAATAACGCAGGCATTATGTCAAACAAATGTTGGGGCATATTTGCACCAATGTAAGCATAAAATCCGGGAGAAGATTTTTTAATGGGGGGATTTTATGCAAAAGGGACTTTCCGGACGGGAAGCGGAAAAACTTTTGGAAAAGCATGGGGAAAATGTCCTTTCCTCCGAAAAACGCGATTCCGCCGCAAAAATTTTTGCTTCGCAATTTAAGGATCTGCTGACTCTTATTCTCCTTGGTGCTGCGGCGGTTTCGGTTTTTATGGGGGAATTTATCGACGCCTTCACCATTATGACCATTGTTTTTATAAATGCCCTGATCGGGTTTTCCCAGGAATTTAAAACTGAACGCACTCTCGAAAATTTAAAAAAACTTGCTTCTCCAAAGGCAAGCGTTTTCCGCGACGGAAGAAAAACCGAAATTCCTGCAGCAAAAATTGTTCCGGGCGACGTTGTTCTCCTTAAATCCGGAGATAAAGTTCCGGCGGACGGAAAAGTCCTTTTTTCAATGAGTATGGCGGCAGATGGATCCATGCTTACCGGAGAAAGCATTCCGGTTGAAAAACAGGTTTTCTCCGGAGAAGATACATCATCTATCCGCGAGGATATGGTTTATATGGGAACTTCGGTAACTTCCGGACATGGGGAATTTCTTGTTACGTCAACCGGAATGGAAACCCAGATGGGTAAAATTGCAGGAATGCTTAAAGAGAGCAAAAACGAGCAGACCCCTCTTCAGCAAAAGCTGGCCGTCCTCAGCAAATATATTGCCGCAGGCTGCCTTCTCATCTGTTTTATCGTAACCGTCACCGGAATCCTTCGGGGAGAACCGGCTTTTGATATGTTCCTTCTGGGGCTTTCCCTTTCCGTTGCGGCAATTCCGGAAGGACTTACCGCCGTTATAACGATCTCCCTGGGGCTTGCTGTCGGAAGGATGCTCAAAAAGAACGCACTTATCCGAAAGCTCCATTCTGTTGAGACCCTTGGCTGCGCAAATGTTATATGTTCCGATAAAACCGGAACTCTTACGGAAAATAAAATGACGGTTAGAGAAGTTTTTCTTCCTTCCGGGGAGATTCTTAAACCGGAAGATTTTATAAAACAGCCGGAAATCCTTCGGTTTCCGCTTCTTGCGGCAGGGCTTTGCAATAACGCGGAGGCAAACAATGCTCAAAACATTTCCGGCGAACCCACCGAAGCCGCCCTTTTGAAAACGGTGCTCGATTGCAGAGTTTCCCTTTCGGATTTCCTTAGAAAAGATGAGATCCCTTTTGATTCATCAAGAAAACTTATGTCGGTTTCGGCAACAAACGGAAACGGAAAATCCTTTGTTTTTTCGAAAGGTGCTCCGGATGTGCTCCTTCCCCTCTGCAAAACAAAACTTGTTCGTGGCGAGCAGAGTTTGCTTTCTTCCGCGGATCTGGTTCTTTTTAAAAAGCGCCTTTCCGAAATGGCCGCCGGTGCCCTTCGGGTAATTGCGGTTGCATATAAAGAACATTCCGGCGGCAGAATAAGCGAGGATAACCTTTGTTTTCTCGGTTTTTTCGGAATGATCGACCCTCCGAGAAAGGGCGCCGCAGAATCGGTGCTCAAATGTAAAAAGGCGGGCATCCGCACCGTTATGATAACCGGCGATCACCCGGAAACCGCTTTTGCTATAGCAAAAAGCCTTGGAATCGCTTCGCAGAAAGCGGAAGTTATAACCGGCAAGGAACTTGACAGTCTTTCCGATTCGGATTTTGGCAAAATTTGCGAGCATCGTAATATTTTCGCAAGGGTCACCCCTGCTCATAAACTTAAAATAGTACGTTCTTTAAAGAAAAACGGGAATATCGTTGCTATGACTGGTGACGGAGTTAACGATGCGCCGGCGGTTAAAGAAGCGGATATAGGTGTTTCCATGGGCAAAAACGGAACGGATGTTACCCGCGAAGCTTCCGGAATCGTTCTTCTGGATGACGATTTTTCAACTCTTGTTTCCGCCGCGGAGGAAGGAAGGATAATTTACGGAAACATCCGCAAATTTATCCGTTATCTTCTTTCCTGCAACATTGGCGAAGTTGTAACAATGTTTTTCGGAATGCTCATGGGAATGCCTGTGGTGCTCCTCCCGATCCAGATCCTTATGGTAAACCTTGTTACGGATGGAATTCCGGCAATCGCACTTTCTTTCGATCCGCCGCAGGACGATGTTATGCTCGAAAAACCGCGCAAGCGGGAAGAATCCGTTTTTTCAAACGGCCTTGGTTTTACAATAATTCTCCGTGGTGTTCTTCTTGGGCTTTCGGTGCTCGGGGCCTTCACAACAGTGCTCGGTTTTAGCGGAAAGATCGATTTTGCAAGAACTGCCGCATTCCTTGCCCTTGTTTTCACCCAGCTTATACATGTTTTTGAATGCAAAAGCGAAAACCGAAACCTTTTCCGAATCCGTATTTTCAATAATATGAAGCTTATCTGGGCGGTCATTTCTTCCGCAGCCATTGTTTTGAGCACTATCTATATCCCCGCTCTCAACCCGATTTTCAAAACCGTTCCGCTGGATTTAAAATCCGTTTTAGCGGTGCTCGTTTTTTCCTTCGTTGTTCCGGTTGTTTCCGGAATTATCGGAATTTTTAAAAAGAAATAAAAAAAGCGGTGCTTAAAGCACCGCTTTTGCTTTTTTCTGTATGTAATTATTTAAGGAGCACAAAGGTATAAAAAACAACTCCGCCGTTTTTGCCGACAAAATCGATTCCGAGCATTTTGGAAAGTTTTGCAACTTCGATGCAATATCCGCTTACGGAATGAATAGCGGTATCGGGATGGCGGCAGGGTTCGCCGGTTTTGATTCCGCATTCTTCACAAAGGTGGCATCCGCCTGCGGCAAGAACTCTTGCGTTTTTGCTGTCAAAACCGATTTTCTGCATGGATTTCCAAAGAAGCTGGCTTCTGCGTTCGTGGGCGATCTGCTGGCCGAGATAGCCTTCCTGGCAGGTGAGATCCGCTATCTGATATTCCTTAGTGAAGATAAGTGCAGATTTAAAGTTATGGAGCTGTGCAATAAGAGCTTTTGCGTTTCCCATTGCGGGCGGGCACATATAGCTTGCGTGATACATTCCGCAAAGGTTCTGTTCGCAGAAACGGCGAAGAGAAGGATCGCAGGGGATAAGTCTTGCGGGAATTTCTTTGCATTCTTCAAAACCAATTGTTTCGGCGATTTTTTTGATTTCCTCGTACATCAAAATCCGCTCCTTTTCGATATTATTCTAAATTAAAGTATAGACCCCAAAAACGGCTTTGTCAAGCGGAATTCTTTGCGAAAGTTTTTTATTTCCGAAGCTTTTTGATTAAAAAATAAACCAGAAGCACCAAAATTTCTTCCGCGGTCATAAGTCCGAACAAAATTGTGGAACCTTCCTTAAAATATCCGATACTGATTCCGGTTATCAAAAACAAAGCTCCTGTTATGACGATTGGAATATATTTTACTTTCGGATTTTTCGCAAAAAGAGTTAAAATCTCCACGCCTGCACCAATAAGCGCAACAACTGAACCGACTATTATTATGAAATAAAGCGCACCCTCAGCGGTCATGGTTCAATCCCCCTTTTTGGTTTTAATTATATGGATTATAAGGGTGGCCACTGTTCCGATGATATAAGCCGCCGCCCCGGCAATTGTAAGAAAAAACGTGTTTTTAATCAGGATATATATAGCGGCTGCAGAACAGATTGCGGCAAAAATTACTTTTGTTTTAATTGTTTTTGCGGTTCTGCAAACAAAAGTCTGCATCAGAATCGAAGTTCCAAGCGGAAGCAGAACAGAAACCAACGTAAGAAGCACCCAGACCATATAATCTCTCCTTTCGGTTAAATTAAATTGTTATTTCAATGATATTTCCTTCAAATCCGATTATGGCACTTTCGTAATAACCGTCGCCGGTTGTTCTCGGTCCGCTTATGATTTCAAATCCGTCGTTCCTCAGCCTTTCTGTAAGTTCGTCAACCGCTTCCCTGCTTCCCAGGCTGAAGGCGATATGGGCATATCCTGCGCCGTTTACGCTTTTTTCTTTGTTTTCCAAAAGCGGCGAACTCATTATCTCAAGCCTTGCTCCGTTTTCAAAAGACAGAAAATATGAGCGGAAATCCGTTTTTTTGTTATGATAACCTTCATTTGGATCAGCACCGAAATATTTTACAAAAAAATCTTTCGCCCCTTCAAGGTCTTTTACAAACATCGCAATATGTTCAAGCTTCATTTTATCCCTTCAAATCTCTTTTTAAGAATATAGATAACCCAGCCCGCGGCGGTTCCCATTATTGAACCAACCGCACCGACAACGAGATAAACTATAAGCGCAAAAACTCCCCAATCGATATAACGGGCAACAAAACCGGAAACGGAATCTGTCAGCAAAATACCAAGGGAGATAATTATTCCAAGGCTGATGAAAAGCGGAATCAGTCTTACGGCTTTTTTATTGGATTTTTTGCAAAGAAAAATTTGCAAAGCAGAAAAAACAACCGCCACCGGAAGACCGAAAACAATATAATACATTTTTTCGCCTCCTTTTTCTCATTATATCCTAAATTTATGAACAAATAAAGCGATTCGCTTTTTGTGGGGAAGACTTTTTCTTCGAAATATGATAAAATATCCTCAGAAAAGGGGTGAAACCATGGACCAAATCAAAACCGGAAAATTTATTGCAGCTCTTCGCAAGGAAAAATTCCTTACCCAGGAGGAACTTGGAAATAAGCTCGGCGTTTCGAACAAAACCGTTTCCCGTTGGGAAAACGGAAACTATATGCCGGACGTTGAAACTTTGCGCCTTATTTCGAAAGAATTTTCCGTCTCAATGGAAGAACTTCTGGACGGAAAAAAACGTTCCGCCGAAAAACCCCTGAAAACTCCCGACCCTTTTTCTCCGAAAGAAAGGGCAGATTTTTGGCGCAGAAATTGGAAACAGGAAAACAAAAGCTGGTTTTTCTTTTGGGGAATAGTTATTTTTTCGGTTGCCGTTTTCGGTTTTCTTTCTTCAAGCATATGTTATGCCCTTTTCGGTTTTGCAATTGTTAAAGGGCTTCTTTTCGGAAACATCATTCTTATTCTTAATTTCTTTTTTGCCTTTGGCCTTTATATCTATTTTTATAACAAAATGTGCATTTATGTTGATAACAACGCTTATAAACTGAGCGACGATTAAAACCAAAAGGGCGGATTTCATCCGCTCTTTTTATTTAAGAAATTCCAGAACCCTTTTGTTAAAATCTTTTGCTTCATCATAAACCGCATGGCGCAGACCGGGATAAATAAAAATCTCCGCGCCGGGAATTTCCCTTGCAAGAATTTCCGAAGCTTCTGCTCCGACTGTTCTGTCTTTTTCGCCGCCTATTATAAAAGTCGGCGCCTTGATATTTCCAAGCGATTCTTCCGCATTGTGTTCGAGGCAGGATTTAGCCATTCTTAAAAATCTTTCGGTATCCTTCGGAACGGCAAGTTTTCCGGTTATAGGAGTAAGCCAGCGGTTTTTGCGGTAATATTCATCGGAATACATATTCCTGACGTTGCTTTCCATAAGAGCTGCGCCTTCGCCGTTTTTTGCCTGTTCGATCCATTCGAGAATACAGCTTTCCATAATTTCATTTTTCTTCGGCGCGGTTACAACAAGAATAAGCTTTTCGGTTTTCTTCGGAAAATCCGCTGCAAAATGCTGCGCAATCATTCCGCCCATGGAAACTCCTAGAATACTTGTTTTTTCGATTCCGAGGTGTTCCATAAAAAGCGCAATATCCGCCGCCATATCCCTGGTCGAAAAATCCTCCGGAAGCGGCTCTCTGCGGCTCATCATATATACCGTATAATCCTTCATAAATTCCAGGTACATCAGCGCCATTGGAAGCGCCTTTCCCTTAACGCTGGTAAGACCATCGCCCAATCCCGGAAGAATCATAAGGTTTTTCTCACCTTTTCCGAAAACCGCGCAAGGAATTTTTGCAGTTCCTATATCAACAAGAAGGTTTTTAATTCCAAACATAGTTTACTCTCCGTAATTTCAAAAGATTATATTATCATCCGTAAACATTTTAGCATTAAAAATAACCTTTGTCCATTATAATCTGATGGTGCGTTTTCGGCCTTGAGTTTATCTGAAAGAATGTTATAATTAAACCACCATAAAGAGTGCGCGAGAGACAGGCTCTTTGACCGCACAGCAACCTGCCCGAAGGGCAAGGTGCTAACGCCTGACCGATGGTGCTCCTTTTTTGTTTGTTGTTGTTGAAAAAAGGCCCGTCGGTAACGATGGGTCTTTTTTTGCGCCTTTTTATGGAATTTTCAAAACCTCTTATTCCGAATTATCTCCCGAGAATATAAAATCCGCCTGGTATAGCGCAAGAGATATAGCCAAGAAGCTCTGAGAATTTTCCCGGAGCTTTCTTATTGCTCTGCCATCTGCTTTTTTAACTTTGCATAAACGCGGTAAAGTTTTGAACCAACTGTGCTTTGCGGCTTTCCAATCATTTCTCCGATTTCGCGGCGGGTGTAACCATAAAGCACGGAAAGAATAACTATCATTCTTTCTTCCGGTTCAAGATTGCGAAGCGCCGAGGCAAGGGCAGCATTTTCAGCAATATCGGCCACAAGGTTTTCCGAACCTGCAAAAGGTGTTTCTATAAATTCATCAAAATTCTGTTCTTCCCTGCGCTTTATCGCTTCGGCAATTTCTTTTTTACACCGGATGCTCAGAATTTTAAAAGCCCATGCGCCAAAAGCCTCCGGAGCCCTCAGCTTTCCGATGCTTTTCCAGATTTCAACAAAGGTATCAGAAACTACATCCGCGGCATCTTCGGCATTTCCCAAAATATATAATGCAAAATTATACAGGTCTTTATAGCAGGAATAATAAAGCTCGGAAAAAGCAGTTTTATCGCCTTCAGAAGCTTTTTTTACCAATTCCGAATCAACTTTCAAAAATCCCACCGCCAATCACCGCATAATATAGCACCGAAAACAAACAATATAATCACAGTATAGACATTTTCCGTCTATCTGTCAATAGACAGTTTCTTTCTATAGTATTATTATCTGGGTGATGAAAAATGGAATCAACAATCGGCGAAAAAATAAAGGCCTTCCGTGAAGACCTGGATATGAATCAGACGGCGCTTGGAAAAATGGTGAATATGACCCAGCGCAAAATATCATATATTGAATGCGGAAAATATGAACCGAGCATTGAGGATATAAAATCTTTTTGCAACTTTTTTAATGTATCAGCGGACTATCTATTAGGACTTAAAAAAGGTCTTGAATATCCGGAAAGATAAACAAAGAAGCTCTGACAATTGTCAGAGCTTCTTCTTGACATAAAATTAAATTTAATTATAATATAATAAAATTCAAACCAAAAGGGGGCTTTTTTATGTATATAACTATAATTCTTTTTAAAAAAGGTGCTGCCCTTTGGTAAATTCTTTTCCAAAGGGTTTTGCTCCGCAAAATCTAACGAAAAGGATTGATTTAATGTATCAGAACAAAATTCTGGAGATTCTTGATCTTTCTCCGGAAACAGAAAATGCGGTTTTTTCTGCCTTTTCCATGAAAAATTTTGAAGAAATCTGCAAAACTGCCTATTCTGGCAAAGCTCCGGATTATCCGATTCTTTGCCGCAAACCGTTAACAAGGCTTGCAATTGTAATTAAACTTCTTTGCAAAAAATACGAATATTATAAATTTCTCGGCGTTCCTGAAAATATAATTGCCGAAACTTTTCGCGATGTTTCTCTCCGTGCAAAAATATATGAAAACAAAATCGGCAAACCCGGAATAAGCAAAGAAGATGCTATTTGGTTCCGCCATATTATGAACTGCAAAATCTTTAAAATAGGAGTATTACAATTCCAGCCTTTCGAGATGATTTATCTTGATGATGAGTTCCTCGGCGAACCTTATATGGAATTTTCAAAAGAGCAAAAAGAAAAGCTTCCGTCCGGTACCCAAGTGATTAACTGCCATATTGGGTATAGTGCAAATTTGAGCACCGAAGCAGTAGCCAAAAGCTTCTCTGATGCTCAGGCATTTTTTCAAAAGATTTATCCGGAAATCAAATTTAAAGCATTTCTATGTTACAGCTGGCTTTTATATCCGGATATGTTAAAGCTACTTCCTGAAGATTCAAAAATAAAAGCTTTTGCCGAAAACTTTGAAATAATTGGAACAGTACAGGACAATGAACAGGCTTTTGAAAATCTTTTTGGCAAAGCATATAAACTTCCTCCAAAACTAAAAAACGCCACAAGTCTTCAAAAATTTGCGGCAGAAAATCCAAAGTCCTTCGGTTTTGCCTGCGGAATAAGATATTTATAATATAAAAAAGTCCCTGACATTTGTCAGGGACTTTTTGTTGCGGCATTGACCTATTTTCCCGGGAGGCTGCCCTCCAAGTATCTTCGGCACGAACGGGCTTAACTACTGTGTTCGGAATGGGAACAGGTGGATCCCCGTCGTAATAGACACCGCATATTAAATTAGATAAGAATCGGGCAGAACCTAAATTCTGCCCGATCTGGCTCCCCCTGTCGGGCTCGAACCAACGACCCTGCGGTTAACAGCCGCATGCTCTGCCAACTGAGCTAAGGAGGAATAAGAAAAACAGCACAGATAAACTGTGCTGTGTCGGCATCGACCTATTTTTCCGGGAGGCTGCCCTCCAAGTATCTTCGGCACAAACGAGCTTAACTACTGTGTTCGGAATGGGAACAGGTGGATCCTCGCTGTAATAAACACCGACTATTAATTGAGGA
>JAZUAX010000075.1:0-12832 GCA_045638185.1 Oscillospiraceae bacterium
ATCTGCGGAAAGTTCAGGCGGGGTGCGTTCAAGGGTGGATTTGATTGCATCCATAATGGAAGAAAGCGGATCGGAAAGTGCGTCGCGGATCTCTTCGCTTGTGATGAACATATTCTTCGGAAGACCGTCAACAAGCTTGGGGCCTTCGATTTCCATTTCGAGTTCTTCTTCGAAGGGGAATGCGGAACCGATTGTCATTTTGATTGCCTCGGCGCTGCGTTCACCGATGAGGAGGTTATATTTTCTCTTGATGTAAGACATGATAGCTGCGTCAAATTCATCGCCGCCAACACGGACGGATTTGGAAGCTACGATACCGCCGAGAGAGATAACGGCAACTTCGGAAGTGCCGCCGCCGATATCAACAACCATGCTGCCGCAAGCTTCCGCAACGGGAAGACCTGCGCCGATTGCTGCTGCCATGGGTTCTTCAATGATATGTACCTGGCGTGCGCCTGCTTTCATAGCTGCTTCGCGAACTGCTCTGCGTTCAACTTCGGTTACACCGGAGGGAATGCAGATTACGCAGCGGGGTCTTGCAAAAATGGAGTTGTTGAAAATCTTTTTGATGAAGATCTGGAGCATGGAAGCTGCAATATCAAAGTCGGCAATAACGCCGTCTTTAAGAGGTCTTACCGCAACAATGGAACCGGGGGTACGGCCGATAACTTCCTTTGCTTCCTGGCCTACGTAGCGAACGGTGTCGGTACGGGTATCAACGGCAACAACGGAAGGTTCGCGCATGATTATGCCCTTGCCTTTGGTAAAAATAAGGGTGTTTGCGGTACCGAGGTCGATACCGATATCCTGATTGAAAAAGTTGAAACTGAACATTATAAAAAGCTCTCCTTTCGAGCGGTCTGGTCTGGTTTAATATATAATTATTATACTTGCCCCGGAGGGCAAAAGCAATGGAACAAATGTGAAAAAACTGTAAAATATGGCTTACTAAACGGAAATTCCGACATCCGCAAGCATATCGGCAAGAGTTACGGAATCGACCACGGAATCAACCGCATCCTGAATTTTTTTATAAAGCCCGAAAGTTATGCAGCCGTCGGAACGGTCGCATCCGCTTTCGCAGCATTCAACAGGAGCAATTGTGCCTTCTGCGGCGCGAAGAATATCTCCGGCGGTGATTTCCGTTGCCGGGCGGGTAAGAACATAACCGCCCTGGGCGCCGCGGATGCTTTTTACAAGGCCGGCTTTTGAAAGAGGGCTGATTATCTGTTCAAGATATTTTTCGCTGATATTCTGTCTTTTTGAAATTTCTTTTACCGGAACAGGCCTTTCGCTGCCTTCGGTGGCAAGGTCAAGCATCAGCCTGAGGCCGTAACGGCCTTTTGTGGAGATCATCATAGTATTAAAAACCCTTTATAATATATTAAATAATTAACTAAAGCACTTAATTATATCATATGTGTCAATTCATAGCAAGATGCAGGGATATAAAATTAAGAAAATATTTAAAAAATTTTTCAAAATAAAAAAAGCGGGCTTTGGCCCGCCTTTTGTTTTTTATTTTTCAAGAAGAACAACCGCATGAGCACCGATTCCTTCTCCACGGAGTCCGAGCCCTTCCTCGGTGGTCGCCTTGATATTGACGTTTGAAATATCCGTATCCAGAGCGCTTGCAATAACGCCTCTCATCTGTTCGATAAACGGCTTGAGCATCGGCTTTTCTGCGATTACGGTGCAGTCAAGGTTGCAGACGGAATAACCCATGCTCAAAATTTCGGAGTAAACGTCTTTCAGAAGGAGAATACTGTCAGCGTCCTTGTATTTCGGGTCTTTGTCCGGAAAACGCCTTCCGATATCCGGAAGAGCAAGAGCTCCAAGAAGCGCATCCGCAACCGCATGAGCAAGAACGTCCGCATCCGAATGTCCGAGAAGGCCTTTTTCGTAAGGAATCTCAACTCCGCCGAGAACAAGTCTGCGTCCTTCAACAAGTTTATGAACGTCATAGCCGTGGCCGATTCGGATCATTCCGCTTCCCTTCCTTTCAAAAGTGCTTCCGCAATAAGAATATCCTCCGGAGAGGTGATTTTTATATTATATTTTTTTCCGGGTGTGAGGAAAACTTTTCTTGCGTCGTTTTCAAAAATTCTGCTGTCGTCGGTCCAATCGGAAAGCTCCCGGAAAGCTCTTTCCATGGCATCCTTATAGATTTTTAAATCGAAAATCTGCGGGGTCTGGGCAGCAAAAAGTTTTTCCCTGGCGGGTGTATATTCCACAAAACCGTTTTTCTTGCCGTATTTTATGGTGTCCGTTACCGGAACAGCAAGAACAGCGCCGCCGCAGCGGAAAGCATCGTGGGCACAGCGGCTTATATCTTCCGGAAGAACAAGGGGCCTTGCGCCATCGTGGATCGCCACAAAATCCGCTTCGGCGGAAACCGCAAGAACGCCGTTTTTAACGGATTCCGCTCTTGTTGCTCCTCCGGGAACGACTGTTTTAAATTTCGTTATTTTATATTCTTCCGCAATTTTTCTGATTTCCTCAATGGAGCTTTCTTTGGTTACAACAACAATTTCGGAAACGTCTTCGCAATTTTCATAGGCAAGAAGGCTTCTTGCCACAACGGGAATTCCGGAAACAGGCAGAAAAATCTTATCCTTGCCGCCCATTCTTACAGAACTTCCGGCGGCAACAACAACCGCGCTTAAAAAAGGTTTTGAAAAAAGGCTTGCTTCAAAAAATTCTTCCATAAGAAAACCTCCTTTGCCGTCATAGCCCCTCGGAGGAGGGGCTGTCTGCATAGCAGACTGGGGAGGGATATCCCTGACAAATAACGATAAACCCTCCGGGTTTCTGGTAATCCCTCCTCCGTCATTTGCTTCGCAAATGCCACCTCCTCCTTCGAGGAGGTGTTTACAAAGGGATAGCTTTTACATATCTATAATACCACAAATTCCGCTTTTTGAAAAGGAAAACCGGCTTTTGAAGACAGGATTTCTCTAATCATTGAAAGATTTTTCACATTATGATAAAATCAAAGGAAGAAAATCGGGGAACTTATTTTGGCAGAAAGTGATGAAGACAGGGAACTTTTCAACGAAGCTGATGAGTGGGTAAGAAAAACATACGAAGAATACGACAGATTCACAATAATAGGTATTTAAAAGCAGTTTTTTGTTTGACAAAAAAACTTTGTGACAATATAATTGTCAATAGTAAACCTTGAAAGGAGCGTTTTAATTTTGGAAAACAAACGCGGACTTTTTATCGTAATAGAGGGTGTTGACGGAAGCGGAAAAACAACCCAGGCAAATCTCCTTGCGGAATATCTCCGCAGCAAAGGAAGAACCATCCATCACACAGCCGAACCCACCGCAACAGGTCTTGGCGGAATGGTAAGAGATGGTCTTGGCGGCGAACACCCCCGAACCAGAGAGGAACTTGCGGCAATGTTTGCGGCAGACAGAGTTCAGCATAACGTAAGCCCAAAAAACGGAATCATCAAATATCTGAACGAGGGAACGGATGTTGTTTGCGACCGCTATTATTATTCTTCTCTCGCCTATCAGGGAGTTGACGGCGCAATCGAATGGGTCGCGGGAATGAACCTTGATTGCCCGTTCATCACAAAACCGGATATCTGCATTTTCCTTGATATGGATCCGGAAAAATGTCACGAACATATCCGCGCCGGAAGAACCCATTTTGAAATTTATGAGGAAAACGCCGCAATGATCGCCGAAACCCGCCGCCGTTACGGAATCGCCTTCGAAATGCTCAAAGGCCGCGATAACATCGCAATAATCGATTCCACCGGCACCATTGAGGAAGTTTTTGAACAGATAAAAACCGAAATCGATAAACTTTTATAAAAAACACAGAAAGCACCCGAAAGGGTGCTTTTTTGTTTGCTGCGTGGCTATTTGTGAACAAAAGATTTCCGCCCTGTAAACAATTGTTAAATCCTCATGCAAAAACCAAAAAGCAGGAAAATTTTATGTTATAATAATCCTGCAAAAGCTTTTGCAGATATTCTATATAAAAAGGTGATAAAAATAATGAAAACTTTGGGAAACTTTCTTTGGTTCGTTTTCGGAGGATTTCTCCTCTGGCTGGAATGGACTTTTGCGGGTGTTCTCCTTTGCATAAGCATAATCGGAATTCCTGCAGGAATCCAGTGTTTTAAAATTGCGGGGCTTTGTGCCTTTCCGTTCAAAAAAGAAATTCAGCATGAACCCTCCGGATTCGGAAACACCCTTCTCAATATCTTCTGGATCGTTGTTTTCGGATGGGAAATTGCTCTCACCGCTCTCTGCTGCGGAATTCTCTGGTGCATAACCATAATCGGAATCCCCTTTGGAAAACAGTTCTTCAAACTTGCGGCAATGAGCCTTTTTCCCTTTGGAACAAAAGCAGTCAGAAATTAAAAAATTATTAAAAACAATGCAACAAAAAGCCTCCCTTTACGTCACTATTGTTATAGGACGCCAAAAAAGGAGGCTTTTTTTATGAGAAAAATCTGTTTTATTCTGGCAATTATCTTTGCTCTTTGCGGCTGTGCACAGACTGAACCTGAATTTTTTGAAATTCCGGACAAACCTTCAATCGTTCCGGGAAGCGGTTATCAAAGTGAACCGGCGAAGATTTTTCTTCCTCTTGAAAATTTACGCGAATCGGAATTTGAACTTCCGGATTCGGCAGATGTTTTCGGAACAAGGGTAGAAATCCCGGCTATTCTTCCGGAAAATTTTGAGGAAAGCGATTCAAATGTTTTTCCGGCAACCCTTTGGCCGGAACTTGTTGCGGAAATTCAGAAGGACCTTCCGGATTTTGATCCGGAAAATTCGGGTTGGAAAGCGAATTATAACTTTTTTGCAAAAGACCAGACCACCGGAATTCTTAAAATCAGCTATTACATCGCCGACAACATAATCACCGACAAAGCCATAATCGGAACGATCGAAAACGGTGTTATTGTAAGGCTTAATTACACAAACACAATTTTTGAAACCGAAGAGGAAGAAATCCGCGAAAAGGCGAAAAATTTTCTTGAAACAACAACCCAAACCAAAAAGATTTTTGAAGAGGGCGAAGAGTTTTTAAGCGAGGAAACAATGTTCCATTATAACTATCCGCTTAACACCCTTGTTTATACTTACCAGCTTTATTTCCTTTATAGAACCGAAGGTGAACAGGTCGTCAACAACGATTGGGGTTATGAATGTATTGTAAAATAAAAAAAGCAGGCTTTTCGCCTGCTTTTTTATTTTTATTAAAGTTCAAAATTCTTTTCGTAAGCGGCAATAACCGCTTCGGTAACCGCGGAGCGGAAACCGCCTTTTTCAAGAGCGCGGACGCCCTGAATGGTTGTTCCGCCGGGGGAACAGACTTCGTCCTTGAGCTGACCCGGATGTTTTTTGCTTTCGAGAATAAGCTTTGCCGCGCCGGCAACCATCTGTGCCGCAAATTCGGTTGCCTGTGCTCTCGGAAGTCCGCAGGCAACTCCGCCGTCTGCAAGAGCTTCAACAAAAAGATCCACAAATGCCGGGCCGCATCCGGCAACGGAAGCGCCCGCATCAATCAGCTTTTCGGGAAGGGGAGAAAATCTTCCGGCTTCCTTCATCGAATCGAGGAAGAACGAAACTTCTTCTTCGGTGACTTCGGCGTTTGGCGCATAAAGAATCATTCCTTCGCCGATTGCAGCGGGAGTGTTCGGCATAATGCGGATAACCGGATAATTTCCGCCGGCGGCTTCGCAGATCCTTTCGCAGGTGAAGGCCGCAAGCATTGAAACAAGAACAAAACGGTCCTTGCGGTTTTTGAGCACGGGGATGATATCCTCCAGGGTATCATTGAGCATCTGGGGCTTTACGCCGAGGAAAATGTAATCCGCTTCGGCGGCAACAGTAACGTTATCACAAACTTTTCCGCCCGTTTTTTCGGCAAGAGCATCGGCTTTTTCGCGGATTTTATCCGCGAGCATAAGCTCGTTTTCCGGGTTTGATTTTGCCGCGGCAATAATAAGAGCTCCGCCCATATTTCCGGTTCAGATAAATCCGAGTTTTTTCATAAAAATCGCCTCCCGCAGGAATTATGTTTTTATTATAAACCTTTGTGTATCTCCTTGCAATATCATTGTTTTTGATATATAGTTAAACCATAATAAAAACAAAACAGGGAGGATAAAAACTTTATGAAAACACCCGGACTTATCGACCTTCATCTCCATCTCGATGGTTCCCTTTCCGTAAAATCCGTAAAGGAACTTGCAGCAATGCAGAATATCGAAATTCCCGAAAACGAAGAGGAACTCCTTAAACAGCTCAGAGTAAACGATGACTGCAAGGATCTTACCGAATATCTCGAAAAATTTGCCTTCCCGGGAAAACTTCTCCAGACAAAAGAAGCAATCGCTCTTTCTGTATATAACCTCCAGGAAGAACTTAAAGAACAGGGACTTATCCATGCGGAAATCCGCTTTGCTCCCCAGCTCCATACCCACAAAGGCCTTTCCCAGGCCGAAGTTGTCGAAGCCGCAATCGAAGGACTTGATAAAAGCGATTTTTCCGCAGGACTTATCCTTTGCTGCATGCGCGGAAACGATAACCATGAGGAAAACCTCGAAACTGTAAAAGTTGCAAAGGAATTCCTTGGAAAAGGCGTAATCTGCCTCGATATTGCCGGAGCGGAAGCACTTTTCCCCACCGAAGATTTTGAGGATCTTTTCGTTCTTGCAAAAGAACTCGGCGTTCCCTACACCATTCATGCCGGCGAAGCCGACGGCCCCAAAAGCGTTTATAAAGCCCTTGAATACGGCACAAAACGCCTTGGCCACGGAGTCCGCAGCATTGAAGATCCTGCGCTTATCGAAAAAATCGTTTCAGAGGGAATCACCCTTGAACTTTGCCCCACCAGCAACATCCACACCTGCATGTTCCCCTCAATCGAGGAATATCCGCTTCGCAAACTTATGAAAGCCGGTGTTAAAGTTACAATCAACACCGATAATATGACTGTTTCCAATATCAATCTTAAAAAGGAATTCGGAAAACTCATCGCCGCCTTTGACCTTACCGATGAGGAAATCAAAGGTTTTGCAAAAAACTCCGTTGCGGCTTGTTTTGCAAGCGAAGAAACCAAAAAAATCCTTCTTGAAAAAATCGAAATGGCGGAATAATGGAGAACGAAAAAATTTATAAAATGGCTTTTTCAAAAATTTTTCCGCTTCTGATAGCAAAAGCCGTTAAAAAAGAGCGCACCGAAAAGGAAGTTTTTGAGGTAACTTCCTGGCTTACCGGGTATTCTGAAGGAGAAATCAAGGATTTTCTGAATTCAGATCTGACTTACGGAGATTTTTTTCGTAATGCTCCGGCTCCGAACCCCAACAGAAAACTCATCACCGGAAAAATCTGCGGAATTTCGGTCGAAACCATTGAAGAACCTCTTATGCAGGAAATCCGCTATCTCGATAAGCTTGTTGACGAACTTGCAAAAGGAAAAAGCCTCGATAAAATTTTAAGGAAATAAAACCACCCGCCGTTTTCACGGCGCGTGTTTTTTTATAAATTTACAAATTTTTTATATAAACCCTCGAATCCTCTCCGTCGATATCTTTCATCATTCGGAAAAATTCATATCCGTATTTTTCATAAAGTCCGACATGGTTCGTTGAAATATATATGTTTTCAAAACCGGATTCCTTTGCAAGTTTTTCGGCATGATACAAAAGTTCCCCGGCGCAGCGTTTGCCTCTGTAATCGGGAAAAGTATATACGAATCCGATCCATGGGGTAAGTTCGGTTGGCTGAATATCATCCTTATCCGCAAAAGTACAAAAAGAAACAAGTTTTTCTTCCTCGGTAAGCAAAAGTACTTTTGTGTTTTCGCCGGTCGCGGTTTTGAGTTCGCCGTTTTTCAAAAGTTTATGCAAAAAATGCCCTGCGCTCCAATCGCTTTTTTCAATTTCCGAAAGCCAGTGGTTTTTATCATCGGAAGCAAAATATTCAATTATTTTCATACCAAATCCTCCGGCAGTTTGACTTTTTTTGATAAAATTATACTTTGACAGTGAACAAAAATCAAGCTATACTGTTTTCAGAAAAAACGATTGGAGAAAAGCCGTATGATAAAAATCCTGTTCGTCTGCCACGGCAATATCTGCCGAAGCCCCATGGCGGAATTTGTTATGAAAGACCTGCTTTCCAAAACCGGCAGGGAATATGAATTTGAAATTTCTTCCGCCGCAACAAGCACAGAGGAAATCTGGAACGGAATAGGAAACCCGGTTTATCCCCCGGCAAAAAAGCTTCTTGCAAAAAAGGGTATAGACTGCAGCGAAAAACGCGCAAGGCAGATGACCCGCGCCGATTACGGTTATTATGATCTGCTTATCGGAATGGATAACTGGAATATCCGGAACATGCTTCGAATTACCGGCGGCGACCCGGAGGGCAAAATCAAAATGCTTCTGGATTTCACAAACCGCCCCGGCGAAGTTGCGGATCCCTGGTACAGCGGAGATTTTGAAACGACTTACCGCGATGTGCTGGAAGGCTGCGAAGGGATTTTGGCAAGCTATTGAAATTCGCTTTCCAAAGTGCTATAGTTAAACCATAGAATATGTGAAAAGGGTGAAAAGATGCGCAAATAATCCTGTTTTGATGTAAGAAAAACAACCGAAAAACCTTCGGCTGCTTCCGCAAAATTGCGGTGGCTTTGTTCCTTACGGAAAAACGCAGATTATTTGCAACAAAGGCCCTTTTTTATTTAAAATGAGCTTTTATTGGTCTGCGTTCGTTTTGCCGAAGGCAGACCTTTTTTTGTTTCTCAAAGGAGGAATGATAAATGCTCCAGATTAAAAATCTTTCAATGAATCACACAAAGGATTCCCACGTTCTTTCCGAAAATCTTTCCTTCGTCCTTAATGAAGGAGATAAAGCCGCGATTATCGGCGAAGAAGGAAACGGAAAATCCACCCTTCTAAAACTCATCTATAATCCGGAACTTGTGGAAGATTATATCGAATATTCCGGTGAAATAATCCGGAACGGCGAAGTCTTCGGCTATCTTGCTCAGGAGATTACGGATTCTGAAAAGGAACTTTCCGTTTCGGAATTCTGCCGGAGATCAGAAGGTTTTTCCGAGCTTTTTCCTTATGAAATAAGCGATATTGCCTCCCAGGTTGGAATAGATCCGGAAATTTTCGATTCCGAAAGAAAGATGAAAACTCTTTCCGGCGGCGAAAAAGTAAAAGTCCGAATGGCAATGGTAATGGCAAAACGCCCGGATATCCTTCTGCTTGATGAACCTTCCAATGATATCGATATCGAAACTCTTGAATGGCTCGAAAATTTTATAAATTACTGCGGTCTTTCCGTTCTTTTTATCAGCCACGACGAAACTCTTCTGGAACGCACTGCGGATATGATAATCCATATGGAGCAGCTTCGCAGAAAAACCGTTGCAAGATGCACCGTTGCAAGGCTTTCTTACCGTGAATATGTTGAAAAAAGGCTTCTTGGTTTTGAAAAACAGGAACAGGTCGCAAGAAGCGAAAAACGTGATTTTGATAAGAAAATGGAACGTTACCGCCAGATTTATCAGAAAGTTGACCACCAGCAGGAAAATATTTCCCGCGGTGACCCACATGGCGGCGCACTTTTAAAGAAGAAAATGCATTCGGTAAAATCCATGGGCCGCCGTTTTGAAAAAGAGAAAGAAAACCTTACCCAAATGCCCGAAAGCGAAGATGCGATTTTTCTCCGTTTTGGCGAAGAAGCAAAAGTCCCGGCAGGAAAAAGAGTTCTTTCCCTTGGAATTCCAAAGCTTTCCGCAGGAGAAAAAATTCTTTGCGGCGGAATAAAACTTGAAATTTCAGGAGGAGAAAAAATCTGCATAATCGGAAAGAACGGAGCGGGAAAAACAACCCTTCTCCGAAAAATCGCCGAAGAAATTCTCTCCGGAAAAGATATAAAAGCGGCTTATATGCCCCAGAACTATGAGGAGGGTTTTGACCTTTCAAAAGACCCCATCGAACTTCTTGCAAAAGGCGGAACAAAAGAAGAACGCACCAGAATCCGCACCTATCTCGGAAGCATTAAATTCACTGCGGATGAAATGAACCACCCGGCGAAGGAGCTTTCCGGAGGCCAGAAAGCAAAACTTTTCTTTGCAAAAATGGCTCTCGGAGATTATAACGTCCTTATCCTTGATGAACCCACCCGAAACCTTTCGCCCCTTTCAAATCCGATGATCCGCGAAGTTTTAAAAAACTTTGGGGGAGTTATAATCAGCGTTTCCCACGACAGAAAATATATTTCCGAAGTCTGCGAAAAGATTTTTGAACTTTCGGAAAACGGGCTAAACAGAGTCTATCCGGATTTTGAATAACAAGAAAAGCACCGCTTTTGCGGTGCTTTTCTTTTATAACATATTATCCGAGATAATCTCCGGAAAGATAGCGGTTTCCGGTATCCGGGAAAATTACAACGATGTTTTTGCCTTTGTTTTCCGGTTTTTTGGCAAGTTCAACAGCCGCGCAAAGGGCCGCGCCGGAAGAAATTCCCGCAAGATAACCCTGCTTTGCGGCAATCATTCTGCCGTATTCGTAAGCATCTTCATCGGAAACGGAAACAACTTCGTCTATAACCTTAAAATCAACGTTATCGGGGATATAGTTGGGTCCGATGCCCTGGATCTTATGCTTTCCGGCAGGGGCCGCTCCGCTGAGGAGAGGAGATGCGGCAGGTTCCACAGCAACGATTTTAACCCCGGGAACATTATCTTTAAGATATCTTCCGCAGCCGCTTACCGTTCCGCCGGTTCCGCTTCCGGCAACAAAAATATCAATTTTTCCGTCCAGTTGGTCCACGATTTCGGGTCCGGTGGTAAGGATATGCGCCAGGGGATTTGCCGGGTTTTTAAACTGCGCAGGCATAAAGGAACCGGGGTTTTCTTCCAGAAGTTCCTTCGCTTTTGCAATACAGCCGGTCATTCCGAGAGTGCCGTCGATAAGAATAAGTTCTGCGCCAAGAGCCTTGAGCACAGCTCTGCGTTCAACGCTCATGGTGTCGGGCATTATTATGATACAGCGGTATCCGCGTTCCGCGGCAACCGCCGCAAGACCGATTCCGGTGTTTCCGCTGGTGGGCTCTATAATAAGAGAATTTGGCTTGAGCATGCCGTTTTTCTCTGCTTCGTCGATCATTGAGCATGCGACTCTGTCCTTGATGCTTCCGCCGGGATTAAGTCCTTCAAGCTTTGCAAAAATCCTTGCCCCAAGCCCCAGTTCTTCTTCGATTCTGCAAAGTTCGAGCATTGGTGTGTTTCCGATAAGTTCGCTGAAATTCTTTGCGATTTTCATATATAAATCTCCTTTCAGATTTGTCTCCCTTTTTTAAAAAAGAGAGCAGCCGCTGCCTTATGGCACGGCGGAGGGATTCTTTATAATCTCAAAAACCGTAAATCACCTTCGGTGACAGCGCCTCTTCCGAGGAGCCAATGAAATTATTATATCCTTTTCCGGAAGTTTTCGCAATTATTATTTGACAAAGCGCTTTATTTTTATTATTATATTATATGTAAAAGTTCGCCTAAAAAGGAGGAGCCAGATTTCATGAATCTTGCAAAGTATCTTGATATCGCACCAGAGGTAAAATCCGCTCTTGAAAACGGAAAACCTGTCGTTGCTCTTGAATCCACCATCATCAGCCATGGTATGCCCTATCCCCAGAACGTTAACACCGCAAGGAACGTTGAAAAACTTATCCGCAAGGAAGGCGCCGTTCCCGCAACAATCGCTATAATCGGCGGTAAATTCAAAGTCGGTCTTTCCGATCAGGAAATCGAATATTTTGGTAAAAAAGGCACCAAAATTGCAAAAGCAAGCCGCCGCGATCTTCCCCTTCTTGCTGCTATGAAAGCCGATGGCGCAACAACCGTTGCTTCCACCATGATCATTGCTGCAATGGCAGGAATCAAAATTTTCGCAACCGGCGGAATCGGCGGTGTTCACCGCGGCGCAGAAACCACCATGGATATTTCCGCAGACCTTGAAGAACTCGGCAGAACCGACGTAATGGTCGTTTGCGCAGGTGCAAAATCCATTCTCGATATAGGTCTCACTCTCGAATATCTTGAAACAAAAGGCGTTCCGGTAATCGGCTACGGCACCGATGAACTCCCCGCATTCTATTGCAGAGAAAGCGGATTCGGAGTTGATTACAGAATCAACACCCCGGGCGAACTTGCCGCTGCATTCAAAGCAAAACTCGATCTCGGAATCCACGGCGGTATGCTTGTCGGAAACCCGATTCCGAAGGAATATGCAATGTCCAAAGGCATGGCCGACAGAGCTATCGAAATCGCTGTTAAAAAAGCCGAAGAAAACAACATCAAAGGAAAAGAACTCACTCCCTTCCTTCTCACTCTCGTAAAAGAGATGACCGGCGGAATGAGCCTTGATTCCAACATCGAACTTGTTTATAACAACGCAAAACTCGCTGCAAAAACCGCTGTTCAGCTTGCTGCCCTTTCCGAAGGCGAAGAGGAGGAAGCAGGCCTTGATGAACTCCGCGCAGAAATTGCAGACGATACTGCAGAAACCATCAAAGCTGAAATCAATGCGTTCAGAGGAGAAATGGAAACCCTTATCGCACAGCGCGTTGCGGCTGTTCAGCAGCAGATGGCTCCCAATCCTTACATGAACCCCTATATGAACCCCTATGCAATGCCCCAGCAGCAGATGCAGTATCAGCAGAACCCTCAGCAGATGCCCCAGTATCAGCAGAATCCCTACAGCATGCCCCAGCAGATGCCCCAGTATCAGCAGAATCCTTACGGCATGCCCCAGCAGCCCATGCAGCCTGCTCCGGCA
>JAZUAX010000076.1:0-2778 GCA_045638185.1 Oscillospiraceae bacterium
GTAAAAATGGTTTACCAGGTTGCCCAGGCTGTTAAAATCCCGATCGTCGGAATGGGCGGCGTTTCCTGCGCCGAAGACGTAATCGAGCTTATGCTCGCAGGCGCAACCGCAGTTCAGGTTGGCGCCGCAAACCTTGTGGATCCTTACATCTGCCGCGACATCATCAACGATCTGCCGCGCGTTATGGATAAATACGGTATCAATAATCTCAGCGATATTATAGGAGGAGTTAAATAAAATGGGAAAAGACGTCATTATTGCCTGCGATTTTTCTTCCGCAGAAAAAACTTTCGAGTTCCTCGATAAATTCGAGGGCAAAAAACCTTTCGTAAAAATCGGTATGGAGCTTTTCTATGCAGAAGGTCCTTCCATCGTTAAAGAAATCAAAGCAAGAGGACACAAAATCTTCCTCGACCTTAAACTTCACGATATCCCCAACACCGTTAAAAAAGCAATGTCCGTTCTTTCCGGACTTGATGTTGATATGACCAACCTTCATGCAGCAGGAACCTGCAGAATGATGGAAGCAGCAATCGAAGGCCTTACCAGACCTGACGGCACCCGTCCGCTTCTCATCGCAGTAACCCAGCTTACTTCCACCGACCAGGAAGCAATGGAGAACGATCTTCTCATCAAAGAACCCCTTCCTGAAGTTGTTATGCACTATGCTCAGAATGCTAAAAAAGCAGGTCTCGACGGCGTAGTTTGCTCTCCGCTCGAATCCAAAAAAGTTCATGATTCCTGCGGCGCAGAATTCATCACCGTAACTCCCGGCGTTCGTTTTGCAGACGGCGACAAAGGCGACCAGAAACGTGTTATGACCCCCGCTGACGCAAAAGAAATCGGTTCCGATTATATCGTAGTTGGCAGACCCATCACCGCTGCAGAAGACCCGGTTGCAGCTTATGAACGCTGCGTAGCAGAATTTGTAGACTAATTACAGATACATAAAAGGAGACAGAAAAATGGAAGCTTATAAAAGAGAATTTATCGAATTCCTCCAGAGCGCAGGAGTTCTCAAATTCGGTGATTTCACCGCAAAATCCGGCCGTAAAATCCCTTATTTCGTAAACGCAGGTATGATCAAAACCGGCGACCAGATTTCCAAACTCGGCGAATTCTATGCAAAAGCATATTTTGACAAACTCGGCAAAAAAGACGCAGTTCTCTATGGCCCTGCTTATAAAGGCATTCCGCTTTCCATTTCCGCAGCAGTTGCTCTTTCCAAAAACGGCCTTGACGTTCCTTTCTTCTTCAACAGAAAAGAAGCAAAAGACCACGGCGAAGGCGGCACTTTTGTTGGCTATATTCCTCAGCCCGGCCAGGAAATCGTTATTATCGAAGACGTAATCACCGCAGGAACCGCAATCCGCGAATCCATGGAAATCCTCAGCCAGCTCGAAGATACCAAAGTTATCGCAACTTTCATCATGGTCAACCGCAAAGAAAAAGGCCAGACCGAAAAAGGCGCAATGGAAGAAATTTCCGAACAGTTCGGTTTCCCGGTATATTCTGTTGTTGACGTTTACGATATCATCGAATTCCTTGAAGAAGATCCTGCAAACGAAGAAAACGTAACCAGAATCAAAAATTATCTTGCAGTAAACGGAGCAAAATAAATGAGCAATCTTATTGATATCCTTGATCTTTCCGTTGAAGAAATCGACGGTCTCATTTCTGTTGCAAATGATATAATCGAAAATCCCGGAAAATATGCAAAAGCCTGCGAAGGCAAAATTCTTGCAACCCTTTTCTTCGAACCTTCCACCAGAACCCGCCTCAGCTTTGAAGCAGCAATGCTCAGCCTCGGCGGCGGCGTTCTTGGCTTTTCCGAAGCAGGAAGTTCCTCCACCGCAAAAGGCGAAAGCTGCGCAGACACCATCCGCACCGTTAACTGCTATGCGGATATAATTGCAATGCGCCATCCAAAAGAAGGCGCACCTGTTGTTGCAGCAAAAGCTTCCAGAATTCCGATTATCAACGCAGGCGACGGCGGACATTTTCATCCGACCCAGACCCTTACCGACCTTCTCACCATCAGCCGCCACAAAGGCAGACTTAATGACCTTACTATCGGTATCTGCGGAGACCTCAAATTCGGAAGAACAGTTCATTCCCTTATCGCCGCTTTTGCAAGATATACCGGAATCAAATTTGTTCTTATTTCTCCGGAAGAACTTTCCGTTCCGGAATATATCAAGACCGAAACCCTTGATAAAAAAGGAATTCCCTATAAAGAAGTTCGCACTATCGAGGAAGCTATTTCCGAACTTGACGTTCTCTATATGACCAGAATCCAGAGAGAACGTTTTGCGGATAAAGAAGAATATGAGCGCCTTAAAAACTCTTTTGTGCTCGATCTTCCTAAACTTGAAACCGCAAAATCCGATCTTTGCATCATGCATCCGCTTCCCAGAGTCAACGAAATCAGCACCAAAGTTGATAGCGACCCCAGAGCTTGCTATTTTGACCAGGCTCTTTGCGGAAAATTCATCAGAATGGCGCTTATTCTTAAACTTCTTGCGGAAACTCCCATGCTTCTTTCCGAAACTCAGGAAAATGAGCATGAGGAAGAACTTGTTAACAAGGTTTTCTGCGAAAACCCCCGCTGCATAACTTCCATCGAGCAGGAAATTGACCATGTTTTCCGCTATACCGATAAAGAAAACGGAATTTGCCGCTGTGTTTATTGCGAAGCCCAGAAGAAAATTTGAGTTCTGTGCTCGGATAAAAAAGTCCAGTGCTCAACGAGCACGGGACATGTGTTTTTAAATTTAA